>DAIDJK010000352.1 GCA_027450225.1 Bryobacterales bacterium
CCCTCCGAAGAAATCCGGGCGAAAGCCGGACGAACAGGGGGACCGGGTGGCGGAGCTCGAAGAAGAGCTTGGGGTGACGCGGCGTTATCTGCAGACCGTCATTGAGGATCAGGAGGCGATCACGGAAGAGCTCAAATCGGCGAACGAGGAGATTCAGTCGTCCAATGAAGAACTCCAGAGCACGAACGAAGAACTTTTGACCGCCAAGGAAGAACTGCAGAGCACAAACGAGGAACTCACCACCGTCAACGAGGAAATGCAGAACCGGAACGATGAACTGGTTCGCACGAACAACGATCTCCTGAATCTGCTGGCCAGCGTTAACATTCCGATGGTGATGCTCGGCGGCGATCTCAAAATCCGGCGTTTCACTCCGCAAACCGAGCGGCTGCTGAATCTGTTGCCCACGGACGTGGGGCGCTCCATCAGCGACTTCAAATTGAAGATCAAGGTACCGGATCTGGAAGAGCTGGTGCGCGGCGTTCTCGATAACCTCACGGCGGCGGAGCGCGAGTTGCAGGATGACGAAGGGCGCGTATTCTCCATGTGGGTGCGGCCCTATCGGACGGCGGACAACAAAATCGATGGCGCGGTGCTCGCGCTGTTCGACGTGACGGACCGCAAGCAGGCGACCGAAGCCCGGTTCCGCCGCCTGTTCGAAACGTCCAGGGACGGCTTGATCATCGTCGATCACGCGGACGGCGTGATTCTCGATGCGAATCCACTGGCGGCGCGCATGGCAGGCAAGGACCGTTCTGAGCTGATCGGCATGCAGGCGTACGCGCTCGAAGTCTTTTCGAACGCCGGAATCCGGCCGCAAACTCTGGCGGAACTGCGCGACAACGAAAGTCTGCGGCGGCAGGTAAACTTCATGCGGCGCGACGGCGAATGGATCGATGTCGAAATCGTCGCCAACGTGTATCAGGAGTCGGACCGGCGCGTGGTCCAGTTCAGTCTGCGCGACATGTCCGGACGCCGCCAGAGCCAGGCGGGGCGCGAGGGCGTGGAACGTAACCGCGAGGTCCGCGATCTGGAAGCCGCCGGGCACATCGCCGCCTCGATCTCACGGGATTTCGGCAACGACCTCACTACGATCCTGATCCTCTGCGATCTGCTGTTGCAGGGGAACGAGAAACCGGCTTTCGCGGCGGATATTGACAGAATCCGGCAGGCCGCGAACCATGCCGTGGACCTCGACCGGCAGCTGCTGGCGTTCGGCCGGCACGACACCGGCCGCAAGGAACTGGTGGATCTGAACAGCGTGCTCTCCGGAATGCGGCAACTGATTGGCGCGGTGATGGGCGAACGCTACACGATCGCCAGCCGCACCGATCCGGCGCTGAAAAGGGTGGAGGCGAGTTCGGCGCAGGTGGAACGCATCATCCTCAATCTGCTCATCAATGCGCGCCAGCCGGGGCCGGCGCGTGGAAATATCTCTGTGGAGACGGCCAATGTAACGGTCGATTCCGATTTTTCCGCCCGCCATCCCGCGGTTCAGCCAGGCGATTACGTCGCCATCACAGTAACCGATTCCACCCGGCAGATCCCGCAGGAGCCGCGCGCCTCAGCCGACCCGTTCCGCGTCGATCCGTCTCAATATTCCGGCCTGCCCGCGGCCCTCGAGGCGATCCGGGACCTCGGCGCGCAGGTTTGGGCGTTCAGTGAACTCGGCGTCGGTTCCACGGTGAGGGTGTTCTTCCGCCCGGCGGCGGATGCCGCGGTTCCCGAAGGGGCACGTCCAGCCCAGGATCTGAACGGGTCGGGAACCATCGTCCTGATCGATGCGGACGACGAAGTGCGCGGCGCCGCTTCCCGCGGCCTCGAAGCGCGCGGCTACCAGGTGATTCAGGCTCGTACGCCGGATGAAGCCGGAAAGTCGCTCGCCGGCGAAAAAAACGGTGTCGAGGCGGTCGTGTTCAATGTGGACGACGGAGCCGCAGACGGACTCGATCGCGCACGAAGCCTCGCGGCCGAGAACGATGCCGCGATCGCATACCTTTCGAGCGAGCCGGACGCGGTGCTCGCCAGGCGGGGCGTTCTGGATCACCCCGAACTGCTGCTGCGGAAGCCTTTTTCCGTCGAACAGATGGCCTTGTTCGTGCGGTCCGTAACCCAACGGCGCCGCCCGGCAGAATGATGTCCACCCGCCAGCGCGATGACTCCTGAAGCCGATACCGGAGATGTGGTCGTAATCGGCGCCTCCTTCGGGGGGGTGGAGGCGCTGCAGAGGCTGGTGGCCGCGCTCGATCCGCATTTGAAAGCCGCAGTACTGGTATGTCTTCACGTGTGGGCGCGGGCCGAGAGCTTCCTGCCGCATCTGCTCGCCAGAGCGGGATCGCTGCCCGCGCACCATCCGCGCGATGGCGACATCCCGAGGCAGGGCAATATCTACATCGCGCCGCCGGACCTGCATCTGCTGATCGAAAACGGCCGCATGCGTCTGGCGCGCGGACCGAAAGAGAACCGGCACCGTCCGTCCGTGGACGTTCTGTTCCGGACGGCCGCGCAGTGTTACCGCTCGAGAGTAATCGGAGTCCTGCTCACCGGGTACGGCGCGGATGGCGCGGCGGGGCTTGCCGCCATCGAGCGCCACCACGGCCTCACGATCGTGCAGGATCCGGGAGAATCGAGAGCGCCTGAAATGCCGGAGTCCGCGCTGCGGCTGCTCAAGCCGGATTATCAGCTGAGTCTTGCGGAAATTGGCCCGGCGCTGAACACGCTGGTCCGCAAATCAGCAGGCAAACAGGCAGCCCGGCGAGACAACGTGCGCGGCTGCGCGGAGGAAAACGGTGACGCCATGGCGAATGAAGTCGATCGTTCGTATAGCCATCGGGATAGCCCCACGGGTTTCATTTGCCCGGACTGCGGGGGCGCGCTGTGGGAACGAGATGAAGACGGCGCGAAGAAATTCCGCTGCCGCATCGGACATGCTTATTCTCCGGAAAGCCTGCTGGACGCGGAAAGCGAATCCGTGGAATCCGCTTTATGGAGCGCGGTGCGGTCCCTGGAAGAGAGCGCGGCCATCGCGCGCCGCGTGGCGCAACTGGTTCCGGGCGGAGCTTCTGAATTCGAGCAAAAGGCCGAGCAGCGGCAGCGCGAAGCCGAGGTGATTCGCAAATTGATAGCCCGCCAGTCGCCTTCTTAAGGTAGAGTGAACGTGCTAAAGTGAGGGAATTCGAGGTTAAGACCATGGCAGCGCCCGAGGTATCCGCTGTGATGATGAAGGCGCGCGCGGCGCACGCCGAGTCTCAGAAACTGATCGCCTGCATGCGTGATCTGCGGCTGCAGGCCACTTCGCTTCGTGAATCCACTGCGGCGCTGATGTCCACCATGGAACAGACGATGATGGAGTGCTCCGCCCGGAAGTCCCGCGCGGAGGGGCCTGCCCGCCGGCTGAATCCCCAGGACGAAGCGCACCTGAAACTTCTGACGGCGCGCGAATTGGAAGTTTTACGCATGATTGGCGAAGGACAGCGGACCAAAGAGATTGCTTTTTCCCTCGGCATCACCTTCAAAACCGCCGTCACTCACCGCTCCAATATCATGGAGAAACTCGGAATTCACGAAGGGCCGCGCCTGGTTCGGTTCGCGATTCGCACGGGCATTTGCGCCCCGTAGCAAATTTGATCTACGCTGAATTTCCGATGGACGCCGTGTACTGCCGCGGAACACACTCAAATTCGGGAACCACAATGATCTGCGGGGAATACGACAACCTTCGTCAGAATTGGATTGCTGCGCGCGCTGCCTATCAACTTGCACTGGCGGAATTGCAGACCGCGGCCAACGTGGAGGAGTTTCGAGAGGCGCTGCAACGGGCCAACAAGGCGTTCTCGGAATATTACCTGGTTGAAACCGGCCTGAACGAGCACCTGCGGGCGCATGGGTGTTCGAGAGTTCCGGCTTTTCCCCCGCTGACACATTCGATTTCAGGCGCCGCTTAAGCTTCTTCAGCCTGGTGGCCGTTCCGGCCAGCAACGTTCCATTGCTTCCCTCGCATTCCGCGCATCGGAACCATCTCCGGCGGCGGTTTCCTCCAGCCATTCGCGCGCCCGGTCGGTTCGCGAACTGGCAATCGCGTTCAGCAATGCCTTGCTCAGCCGCGGATTGCGGCGAGCTTCAAATCGCCGTATCAATGCTTCCAGCGCTTCATTTCTGCGGCTCGCGCCGAGCGCCAGCATCGCGCTTTCGGCGGTTTCCGGCTGCGGCGCATCGCAAAAGGGGTCCACGAACCTGAGGGCGGCCTCGCCTTCGGCGCCGAGGAGCGCGCAAAAGCATTCATAGATCACGTCAGGATTTTCATCGCCGGTCATGGATTTGAAACGCAGCAGCAATGCCGCCGCGTCCGATCCTTCGACGCCCATGGCCCGGACAGCGCCTGCCCGCGCCTGCCATTCTCTGTCGATCAGCAGCGGAAGCAGCACCCGCAGTTTGTCCGGGTGAGCGCCGTTCACGAGCGCCATTCCGCATGCGGCGCGAAACTCGGCCGCCGTGTCCTGAGATCCTCCCCACACCGGCTCCATCTGGATGTGGCGCACGCCGTGCGCATAAAGCTCCGGCGCATCGTGTTCCAGCTGAACCAGGGCCTGAATCATGGCGAACTTCGCGACGCAGCCCTTGTCGGCCGCTGCCGGCTGCTCCAGCCGTGCGGCCAGCGCGGTTTCGAGTTCCGGCGCAAGGTCAAGCAGCGCGCGGTTTGCAATGAGGCGCGCCGCTTTCCCGGCCACGAAATTGTATTTGCTGCGCAATTCGGCCGCAAGTTGCCCGGCATCGGCGGAATCGAGCGCGGCAAGCGCCTTCTCGACCGGATCGTTCTTCATGCCACGGCATTGCCGGCTGAAAATGCTGTTGATGAGATTACGGCGTGAACTCCGTCGCTGGTGAGAGCGCGCGGACGAATGCGGACGAGCCGGTTCGGCGAATACGGCATTTCAAGCTTCACTTTTACGAAATTGTCTGTAAGCGCGAGGCCAGGAGGATCGAGCGTTACCGCGGCGAATTCCCGCCCCAGCATCGATTCGCGAAATCGCGCGTTCTTTTTCGCCGCGAGTTCACGCAAAACCCGGTTGCGCTCTTTCCGCACCGGCATGGGAACCGCAAAGGGCATTTCCGCGGCAGGCGTGCCAGGCCGTTCCGAATAAGTGAAAACATGCAGGTAGGTGAATGGCATCGCATCGATGAATTGCCGCGATTCCTCGAATAAGTCATCGCTCTCGCCTGGAAATCCCACCATCACGTCCGCCCCGATGGCCGCATCCGGCATCAGTTTTCGCGCGGTGGTCACCCGGTCGGCATAATGTTTCGGCCGGTATTTCCGGAACATCCGGCGCAGAATCGTATCCGAGCCCGATTGCAGCGGCGCATGCACATGTTTGGCAATCCGGCCGCTCGACGCCATCAGTTCCAGCAGATCGTTGGAAAAATCCATCGGTTCCACCGAACTGAGCCGGATTTTCGCGATATCGGTCTCGGCAAGAAGCCTTCGCAGCAGATCGGCAAGCCGCATGCCGCTTCCCGCCTGCCGTCCCCAGCGCCCCAGATTGATGCCGGAGAGCACCACTTCCTGGTACTGCGCCGCGATCCCCCGCACCTGCTCCACAACCTGCTCCGGCGGAACGAACCGGCTGCGGCCGCGCACGAAAGGAATGATGCAGAACGAGCAGCGGTTATGGCACCCATCCTGAATCTTCAGATTCGGGCGCGTGCGATCCGAGGAATCGGAAACAGGCGCGGTCAGGATATCGGACGTCGCAAAGATGTCGCCCGAGACGATGCCGCCATGGTACGGAGTTTCGGCCGCAATGAGCTCCGCAATGGAGGTCTTGTGTGAATTCCCCACCACCCACTCAACGCCCGGCATGGCGGACAATTCCTCCGGCGAGCGCTGCGCATAACAGCCCGTGACCAGAATGCGGGCATTCGGGTTTTCCCGATGCACGCGGCGAATGGCGGAGCGCGCGTCGCTGTCGGCTTCCGCAGTCACAGTACAGGTGTTCAGAATGACCACATCGGCCGCGTCGCGTCCGGCGCTCTCGAGCCCGCGCGCGGCAAGCTGCGATTCGAGCGCCGCCCCATCCGCCTGCGTCGCCCTGCACCCGAAGTTCTGGACGTGGAAACGTCGCATCATCGATCCGCGAACACGGCCCTTTCGCGCGAAGAGAATGCCATAGGTCTATTCTCCCAGAGCTTCTATACTGTAAAAGAGCACACACCGCGGGCGCTCCGGCCGGCGTTGTGGGCGTTTGAGGAAAGAGCGTACAGCGGAACGTTGTGCGCGGCAAGGAACCCTGAACCCGCCAATGGGCGAATCCAGTATTATCTGGCTTCGTGTCGCTACCGGACTGTACTCGCTCGGTCTTCTCGACGCCATCATCATCGTGCTTCGCCGCCGGGACCAGTTGTTCCGCGCGGCCCTTGTTGCGTTCGGACTGGGCGCGCTGTTCCAGCTGGTTTCGCTGGTGGAGCAGAGCCTGCTGCAGCACAATCTTCCGGTAAATGACATTTTTGAGACCACGTCCCTGTGCGCCTTCGTGGTTACGGTGTCGTTCTTCCTCGTGTATTGGCGCTACAAGGCGGAGAGCCTCAGCGTTTTCGTGTTCCCGCTCGTCTTTGTCCTCACGCTCATCGCCTCGCTCCGCAATCCGGTCTCCGGGTGGCCGAGCGAAACGGTGCGCAACGTCTGGCTGAGCGTCCACATTGTTCTCATCCTGCTCGGATACGCCGCCCTTCTGTTCACGGCGGTCGCGGCCACGGTTTATCTGATTCAGGAACGCGAGCTGAAGAAGAAGCGCATCCGGACGATGTACCGCATCCTGCCCCCGATCGGCACGCTGGATGAGCTGATCTCGAAATCGCTCGGCGCCGGCTTCACCTTCATCACGGCGGGCATCATCGTGGGCAGCGTCTGGGCGTTCGTCGAATACGGCACGCGCTGGATTGGCGATACGCGCATCACCATTTCGTTCATCACCTGGGCCATCTATCTGGCTCTTGTCTACCTGCGGGTGAGCGCCGGATGGCGCGGCCGCAAAGCCGCAATACTCGCGATCATTGCTCTGTTCTGCTCGGCCGTCACCTGGGTGGCGCACGCTCATCTGCAAGGCGGCCTGATGCAATGAAGCTTCTTCTCGCCGGAATCAGCCACAAGACCGCGCCGGTGGATGTGCGCGAGAAGGTCGCTATTCCGGAAGGCGCCATCCCCGAAGCGTTGCGCAGGCTCCAGCAGTGCGGCGCCACGGAAGCCGTGGTGCTTTCCACCTGCAATCGCGTCGAGATCGCCGTCACCATTCCCGATCATGGCGATCCTTCGGCTCTGTTGCGCGAATTCCTCGCCTCGCAGAGTTCTTCCGCCAACGGCATCGAATCGCATCTCTACCGGCATGAACATCGGGACGCCATCCATCATCTTTTCCGCGTCGCCGCCAGCCTGGACTCAATGGTGGTGGGTGAGCCGCAGATCCTCGGCCAGCTGAAAGCAGCCTATGCTCTCGCCAAGGCCGAAGGCTCCGTGGGCGGCCTTCTCGAAAATGTGCTCACGCGCGCCTTCAGCGTCGCCAAGCGCGTTCGTTCCGAAACGGGCATCGGACAGATGGCCGTTTCGGTCAGCTATGCGGCGGTCGAACTCGCCCGCAAGATCTTCGGCTCTCTGCGCGGCCACTCGGTGATGATTATCGGCTCGGGCAAGATGGGCGAACTCGCCGCGAAGCATCTGCATCGTTCCGGAGCGGACCGCATCTTCGTCACCAACCGCACCCGCGCCCGGGCGGAGGAGATGGCGAAGATATTCTCCGGCCGCGTGGTCGAATACACCTCTTTTCTGCAGACCCTGCCCGATATCGATATCGTCATCGCGTCGAGCGGAGCGCCGCATTACATCCTGACCCGCGACGATATGCAGCGCGTCATTGCCGCGCGCCGCAACAAGCCGATGTTCCTGATCGATATCGCCGTCCCGCGAAATATCGAGCCGTCGGTGAACGAGATCGAAGGCGCGTTTCTCTACGATGTGGACGATCTGGAAGGCGTAGTCAGTTCGAATATCCGGGAGCGTGAGCATCAGGCGCGAGAAGCCGAAGCCATCGTTTCCGAAGAAGTCGAACGCATGCTCGCCCGCCTGCGCATCGAGGAAATCACGCCCACCATCGTCGGCCTGCAGGAGCAATTCGAGGAAATCCGCGCGGCTGAAGTGATGCGCGCGTTGCGGCGGCTGCCTTCCCTCACGCCGGAGCAGCGCGAACAGGTGGAAGCACAGATCCAGGCGCTGTCACGTTCCATCGTCAACAAGATCGCGCATGGGCCCATCTCGGAGTTGCGCAATCACGCGGGCAATCCCGATGGCACGCACGTGATCGACGCCATCCGCAAAGTCTTCCATCTGCACCGGTAGCGCTCCCGGCGCGTCTTCGCGCCGTTTACACTGTGGGTGTGCTGGTGATCGGGTCAAGGGGGTCGCAACTCGCGCTGTGGCAGGCGAACTACATAAAGGATCGTCTCGAGGCGCGGGGCGTGGAGGCCCGAATTGAAATTATCAAGACTTCGGGCGACACCGTATCGGACACGCCCCTCCACCAGATTGGCGGCAAGGGACTCTTCACGCGCGAGATCGAAGAAGCGCTGCTGGCCGAGCGCATCGACCTTGCGGTCCACAGCATGAAGGACCTGCCCACGGAGTTGCCGAAGGGCCTTACCATTGCCGCCATCCCGCAGCGCGCCGATCCGCGCGACGCCATCGTCGGCGGCAAGCTCCGCGCCCTGAAGTTCGGCGCGACGGTTGGCACCAGTTCGCTTCGCCGGGTGGCGCAGCTTCGCCGCATTCGCGCCGATTTGAATATCCAGCCCATCCGCGGCAACGTCGATACGCGTATTAATAAGGTGGAGCGCGGCGATTACGACGCCATCGTCCTGGCCGCCGCCGGTCTGCAGCGTCTCGGCTGGGGCGACATCATCAGCGAATACTTTCGTCAGGACGTGGTCCTGCCCGCCGTGGCGCAGGGCGCGCTCGCCATCGAAACTCTGGAGCATGGGCGCGGACACGAGATCGCGCAAACGCTCGACGATCCCTGGACGCGCTTTCCTGTCATGGCTGAACGCACCATGCTGGCCGAACTCGGCGGCGGCTGCCAGGCTCCCATCGGCGCCTTCGGCAGTCTCGAAAACACCGAACTGTTCCTCACCGGCGGCGTCTTCACGCCCGATGGCAGCACCATGGTTCGCTATACGGCGACCGGCGAATGCACGCGTCCGCAGGAACTCGGCCGCAATGTGGCGCAGGTGCTGCTGAACCGCGGCGCGCAGCGAATTCTGGATGAAATCTACGCCTCCGGCAGCAACGCGGAGGACGGCGCGGCCTGAACGAAATGAAGAAGGTCTACCTGGCCGGCGCCGGCCCGGGCGATCCCGAACTCATCACCGTGAAAGGCCGCCGCGTTCTCGCCGCCGCCGACTGCATTCTCTACGATCACCTCGCGCCCGCTGAACTGCTGGACCTCGCGCCCGCTTCAGCCGAGCGCATCTATGTCGGCAAGAAGAAATCCGACCACGCGCTCTCCCAGGATGAAATCTGCTCGCTGCTGGTGGATCGCGGCCGCCGCGGCCTGAACGTGGTCCGCCTCAAGGGCGGCGATCCTTTCATCTTCGGCAGGGGCGGCGAGGAAGCCGAAGCGCTGGCCGATGCCGGCATCCCTTTTGAAGTGATTCCCGGCGTCACCTCGCCGCTCGGCATCGCAGCCTATACCGGCGTGCCGCTCACGCATCGGGATCACACCTCCGCCGTCACCTTCGTCACTGGTCACGACGTCGAAAAGATCGATTGGAGCAAAGTCGGCGCGTGCGAAACCATCGTCCTCTTCATGGGCGTTTCGCATATCGCCGACATCGCGCGCCGCATCATCGCCGAAGGCCGCTCGCCCCTCACCCCGGCCATGGCCGTGCGCTGGGCCACGCGCCCGGATCAGCAAACCATCACCGGCACTCTGGCAACTCTGCCCGCGCTCATCGAGGAACACAAGCTTCGCCCGCCTGCGTCCGTCGTGATCGGCGAAGTCGTCGCTCTGCGGTCAAAGCTCGACTGGTTCGAGCACCTGCCGCTGTTCGGCCAGCGCATCATCGTCACGCGCCCGCGCGAACAGGCGTCGTCTCTCGCCGAACCGCTGCGTCATCTCGGCGCGGATGTCATCGAACTCCCCACCATCGAGATCCGCCCCGCATCGGACTACGCTCCGCTCGACCGCGCCATCCGCAATCTGCCGGCGTACGACTGGCTCATCTTCACCAGCGCCAACGGTGTCCGCTGTTTTCTCGAACGTCTCGATGCGAGCGAATTCGATCCGCGCCGCATCCGCGCCCGCATCTGCGCCATCGGGCCCGCCACGCGCGATGCGCTCTCAGCCGCGCATCTGAAGACTGACGTGATGGCGTCCGAATACGTCGCCGAAGGTTTGCTCGAATCCCTCGCCGCGTTCGACATTTCGGGTTCGCGCATCCTGATCCCACGGGCCGCCGTGGCGCGCCAGCTTCTTCCCGAACAACTCCGCGCGCGTGGCGCGCAGGTGGACGTGGTCGATGCCTACCAGACCGTGCGCCCCGAGAATCTGGCGGAGCGGGCGCGGGAAAGTCTCGCTCGCGGCGCCGGGTGGATCACGTTTTCAAGCACGTCGACGGTGGAAAACTTCTTTGCGGCGGTCGATTCCGCCAGCCTTGGGGCCGCCGAATGCGCCAGCATTGGCCCCGTTACTACTGGCGCGCTCAAAAGATTTGGCATCGCCCGCATCACCGAAGCGTCCGAGTATACGTCGGCCGGGATTGTGGATGCGATTTGCTCGAAAGTTATAATCGGCTCATGAAACTGGCGCTGTGCGGACTGGCCGCGCTCATGCTGCTGGCGGGTTGCTCGAGCAACAGAGATACTCCGGAAGCCGTTCGGGAAGGCGTCATCAACGACCTTTCGAAGCGCATGGACGTGAAGAATATGGACGTGACCGTCGATTCCGTCTCCTTCCGGGATAAGGAAGCCGACGCGCTTGTGTCCTTCGCTCCCAAAGGCGCGGCCCGCGGCCAGGGCATGAGCATGCGCTATAAAATGCAGCGCACCGGCAACGAATGGCACATCGCCAGCCGCTCTTCAGGCGATCTGCAACATCACGAACAGGCTATGCCTGGCCAGAGCAATGGACAGCTGCCGGCTGGCCATCCCGCTATCGGAGGTGGCGCTCCGCCGGAGAGCAACCCGAATCTCCCGGCCGGCCATCCCTCCATTCCGTCCGGACAATCGCGATGAAAGTGGCTGTGCTCGGCGGAGGGCCATCGGGCGCTTTCGCCGCAGAACGGCTCGCATCCGCCGGCGTCGAAACCATCCTCTTCGATGAGAAACTCGCGTGGGAAAAACCATGCGGCGGCGGCATTACCTACAAGGCTTATTCGGAATACCCGTTCCTGGCGGAAAACGACGCGCCGAAGAAGATCGTGACCGACACGGTTCTCACCGCGCCCAGAAGCAAGCCCGTTACGCTCGCGCTCGATCGTCCGCTGCTCATCTATTCCCGTTACGACCTGAACCAGATGATGCTCGAACGCGCCGAACGCGCGGGGGCGAAGCTCGAAAAGGCTCGCGTCATCGGCGCCGAGCGCACCGGTTCGCGCTGGACGCTGCGCACCCGCTCCGGTGCGGTTACCGCGGATTACTGCATCGCCGCTACCGGAGCGCGCAACCCGTTCCGGGATTTCGGCGCGCAGTTCAACCGCGAAACCAGCATGACCGCGCTTGGCTATTTCGTTCCCAGCGATCGCGACCACATTGACGTTCAGTTCCTGCCCGGCTTCGAAGGCTACATCTGGGTTTTTCCGCGCGCCGGTCACTTGTCGGTCGGCATCTGCGGCAAAGGCAAGCCGGCCGCGGAACTCCGCGCCATGCTCGAAGCCTATATGCGCGAGCACCGCATTCCCACCGCGGGAGCGTCCTATTACGGGCACATGCTTCCCTGCCTCGATACGCCGGCATGGAAGAGCGCGCGCGTGGAGGGCGATGGCTGGATCGCCGTCGGCGATGCGGCCGGACTGGTGGACCCCATTACCGGCGAAGGAATCTACTACGCGATCCGCTCCGCCGATCTCGCTGCGAAAGCGCTGCTGAACAATACGATCGATCTTGCCGGCGCCGCGTACCGCCGCCTGCTTCGCCGCGATTTCGTAGCGGACTTGGAATTCGCCTCGCGGCTGAGCCACCGCGTCTTCCACGGCAGCTTTCTGCGCGGCGCCATCACCACGCGCATGGTCCAGTTCACGCGTCTTAGCCCGAAGTTCCGCGAAGTGATGCAGGACCTTTTCGCCGGGACTCAGCCTTATATAGGCCTTAAACACCGGCTCCTGCGGAACATCAACTGGAGCCTGGTCGAGATCGTTTGCAACCTCGGGATGAGCTGGGTCGTGCCGCGGCGCGAACGGGCCTGAGGGAGTAAACTTGTGCGATGATCCGGCGCATCGCCCCGCAGTTCCTTGCCACGGACATTTCCGCAACGGTTGCCTGGTACGGCGAGAAACTGGGATTCGAGTGCGTCGGCGCATGGCAGGATCCACCTGCATACGCCATCGTTGCCCGTGATAGTCACCTGATTCACTTTCGTTGCGCGAAGCCGCCGGCGCCGAACGAGGATAAGTATTCCGAGGAGCTTCTGGACGCCTATGTGTCCATTGACGACGCCGACGTCCTCTACCGCGAATATGCTGCGCGGGGCGTGGAATTCGCGCGTGCTCCTGCGGATATGCCCTGGGGACTGCGAGAGTTCGTCGTGAAGGATTGTGATGGCCGCCTGCTCGCGTTTGGCGCGAACCTGCAGGCGGCCTGACATGCTTCGGTATCTCATCTGCCTTCTCATTGCCTCCGCGCTCGTCGCCGCTGACCGCGATCCAGTCTCCTACGTCAATCCACTGATAGGTACAAAGAAAAGCAACATCGGCTACGGTGGGACAATGCCCTTCGTCTCGCCGCCATTCGCGATGACGAACTGGACGCCGCAGACCCGCCAGAACAAAATCAGCGTTACCTCTTACAACTACGCCGATCCCGCCATAACCGGCTTCATCGGCACTCATCAGCCCGCCATCTGGATGGGCGATTACGGCTATATCACGCTGATGCCGCAGGTTGGCGAACTGCGCGTCACGCCCGAATCCCGCGCTCTTGCCTTCTCGCACGCCGACGAAACCGCGAGTCCCGATTACTACGCCGTTTCGCTTCGTCTTCCGAACGGCTCCCGGATCCGGGCCGAAATGACGGCCACGGAGCGTTGCGCATTCCTTCGTTTCCGGTTCCCGAACACCGGCGTTGCCCGCGTCCTCGTCGAAGTTTCCCGGCCTGGAGTATCCGGTTTCGCCGCCGTCGATGCGGCTGCGCACGAGATCACCGGATACAACCCGCATCGCATGGATGCCCACCTCGGCCCATTGAAGCTGCCGAATTTCAAAGGCTACTTCGCCGTCGAGTTCCGGCAGGTTCCTCAGCGGGAATCGACCTACGGCGTCGATAGTCCAAACGCATCCTCGGCCCGCGGCGCGTTCGCGGAGTTCCATCCGGGCGAACTGGTGGAGGTTCGCGTGGGTACATCGTTTCTTGGCATCGATCAGGCCCGCGACAATCTCCGTCGCGAAATACCCGGCTGGGATTTCGATCAGGTGCGCGCGCGCCTGCGCTCCACCTGGGCGGAGAAACTCGGCCGCCTCGAAGTGGACGGCGCGACGGATCGCGAAAGGACGCGCCTCTACACCGCTCTTTATCACGCGCTGCTTTACCCCCGCATCTTCTCCGAGTACGGCCGCTATTACAGCGCCTTTGACGACCGCGTTCACAGCGGCGAAAGCTACACCGCTTACTCCATCTGGGATACCTTCCGCGCCGAAAACAGTCTTCTCACGCTGTTCGCGCCGGAGCGCATAGACGGCATGATCGCCGCCTTGCTCCAGATCTTTCAGGAAGGCGGCTGGATGCCGAAATGGCCGAATCCTTCCTACACCAACATCATGATCGCCACTCATGCCGATTCGCTCGTCGCCGAAGCCGTCCGCAAGGGCTTCCACGGCTTCGATCGCGGTCTGGCATGGCGCGCTGTTTGGAAGGACGCCATGACTCCGCCCGATGGCGACACGACGCGCCGCTGGCTTGATCGCGAAGAACATACGCCCTACGAAGCCCGCGCCGGACTTACTTATTACAAGCAACTCGGCTACATTCCTACCGATAAGACTGACGAAGCCTCATCCCGCACCCTCGAAGACAGCTACGACGACTGGTGCGTCGCGCAAATCGCGAAAGCTCTGGGACGCGATGCGGATTACCGCTTCTTCCTGCATCGCTCTCTGGACGATCGCCATCTCTACAACCCGAAGCTCGGACTGATGAACGGCAAGACTTCCAATGGCGCGTGGGCGCCCATCGGCGGCTCGCAGGACACGCCCGAAAATCGTTCACTCTCCGGCTGGACCGAAGGCGACGCGTGGGTCTACACGTGGTCGCCTCTGCACGATCAGGCCGGCCTCATTCAACTCATGGGCGGAAGAGAGAAATACGCGGCGAAGCTCGACGCCCACTTCGCCGGCGGCCACAATGTGCACAGCAACGAGCCCAGCCATCATTACGGTTACCTCTATGACTTTGCCGGCGAGCCCTGGAAGACACAAGCGAAGGTACGTGAAATCGCTGCCGCCGAATACGGCTATGATGAAGGCGGCCTCGATGGCGATGACGATTGCGGACAGATGTCGGCATGGCTGCTCTTCACTGCCATGGGCTTCTATCCGGTCAATCCGGCCAGCGGCGAATATATGATCGGCAGTCCGCTTTACCATCGCATGAGCATCCGCCTGCAGAACGGGAAAACATTCAGCGTGATCGCCGATAACGTCTCCGCTGCGAATCTCTACATCCAGTCCGCCACTCTGAACGGAAGGCCGCTGAACGATCCAGTCATCACATGGGAACAGATACAGTCCGGAGCGACGTTGCGCTTCAGTATGGGTTCGAAACCATCCTTATGGGGCAGCAACTGGCAGCCGGCGCCGGTCCTGTCAAAAGAATGAAGCCTTCGATACCAGCAGCTACCGTAGACGAGTACCTGGCCGGCCAGCCGGAAGCGGTTCGCCCGAAGCTCGAACAGGTTCGCGCAGCCATTCGGAAAGCCGTCCCGGACGCGGTCGAAATCATCGGCTATGGCATGCCGGGCTACAAGCTGAACGGCAAGGCGATGCTGTACTTCGCGGCCTTCAGGAACCACTACTCCCTGTTTGCGGCGTCGGGAACTTTTCTCTCGCAACTGAAAGACGAACTGGCTGGTTACAAGGTCAGCAAAGGCGGCGTGCAGTTTCCGCTCGATAAGCCGGTCCCGGTAAAGCTCATTACCCGCATCGCGAAACTGCGCGCCGCCGGGCTCTCCCCGGAATCGAAATCCGCCTCGCCCCGCAATCGCGGGTAGTCAACGTTTGGCAGTCTCAGCCGTCATCGTCCGCTGCCAGCCCGGAGCCCCGTCTTCCCACTGATTGTCCGTTAATTGTTCTACGCCCGTGCCGTCATAACGCATCACGAAGATCTCGCCATAAGGCTGCGGCGCGTCGGTATAGATCACCTCATCCTTGAAGCCCATCCGCGAACTCGCGAACGCGATGTACTCGCCGTCCGGCGACCACGCCATATGCGCGTCATTGCCATGCCCGTTCGTCAAACGCTTCAGCCCGCTTCCGTCCGGCCTGATCGTGTAAACGTCGTAAGTGCCACCGGCCAGTCTCGCGAACATGATGAGATCTCCGCGCGGCGACCACAGCGGAAAATTGTCATAACCGTCCGTCAGCTTACTGGTTCCTCCGCCGTCGAGGTTCATGATCCGCAACCCGTTGCCATCCTTGCTGAAGGTCCGGTAAACAAAACGCTTCCCATCCGGCGCAAACGAGGGGAATGCGTTGTTGTCCGAAGCAGGCGTAAGTTCCCGGAAGCCGCTCCCATCCGCGTTCACGATCGCCACCGCCGCGCCGCCCTCCACGCGATCGCCGCCCGGTTTCAGAAACTCGGAGTGAAAACCGTCGAAAAATGCCGAGAACGGACCCAAACCGAAAATAATTTTCTTCCCGTCCGGCGACCATGCTCCTGCCAGCACATTCCGCGTCTTGTCCTGATACACGATCCGCGTTTCGCCCGTCGCTGTCGCCGTCACTTCGAGCGCCGAGAGACTGGGGCCCGCGGCCGGATGGGCGCTCATCGCAAATTGGTCGCCCGAAGGGCTGAACGCCGGAATAGAGCCCGCCACAAGCCGCAGTTCATACGCCGGGTTTCTGCTGTATGTCTTCCACCATGCTCTCGGCGCGCCAGGCACGCGCTTGTTGAACACTACACGTGCGCCATCGGGTGACCATGCTGCGGCGCGAATCGCTCCCATGGGTCCCCGTTTTCCGCTCGAATAGTAGATGCCTGGTTCAGCCGAGTCCTTGCGGATGTAGCCAATATCGTTGCCCGCAAGCGGTGAAGGGTTGAACTTCACGCCAGGCCCGGCCGGCAAGTCCGCCGAAACGCCAGTCGCGATATCGATCGATACCAGCCTTGTATCGTTGCCGGGAACAATCCGCGAGATGCGGTTCGGCAGTGTCTGCTGCGCCGTCATGCAATACGCCACCACTCGCCGGCTGTCCGCCATCCATTTCGGACTGCCGCAGAAATTGCCGCCAGACGTGATCCTGTTCAAACCCGAGCCATCCGGATGAACAACGTAGATATCCGCCACCTGCAGCCGCTCCCACCGTCCTTCGGCGAACGGGAAAGCATTGCCGCGCCCGGATGCGAACGCGATCCACTTACCATCCGGCGACCACGATGGCCGGAAATATCCGCCGGCTCCGGAGGTCAGCCTTTTCGCCCGCAAGGTACTGAGGTCCAGTATCCAGAGATTCGCCAGTCCGCCATCGCGCGTGCTGACGAAAACCAGCCTGCGCCCATCCGGAGAAAATGCGGCCTGGTCGTCGTAAGCCGGGTCGCTGGTCAACGGCTTCAGCCCGCTTCCATCCGCGTTGACGCGAAACAGATCGGCCGATCCGTTCCGCTCTGAAGTGAAAACGATCGATTGGCCATCCGGCGCCCACACCGCGTCATAGTTCGCGGACGGACCCGCGTCGGGATTCGCCAGCAGCGGGCGCTCGCCGCCACCGTCGGCGGCGGCAATGAAGAGTTCGGGTTCCCCGGCCGTGGCCGCCACCCGCACAAACGCAATTCTCGATGTAGCGGCCGAACCGGCGCACAGCAGCGCAACCGCGGCAACAGCAATCAGGGGAGCCCGCATTCGGCTCAGTATAGTCGGTTTCGCCTGCGAGAAAAGGCTACAGCCTGCGCGGACCGGCTATACCACGTACGGCTTGCGATAAACCGGCCGCGTGATCATGCGAGTCGCTTCCGCGTCGCCCGTGAACTTTGGCGTCGCGCCGGGCTCGATCCTCAATCCGCGTCCCACACGATAACTGATATTCGCCAGATGGCACAAATCGGCGCTCGGAACCGCGTTCGTGATCGGATCGTTCAAGTCCGTCTCCTTGCGCGATCTCACGGCCGCAAGGAAGTTCTGCATGTGAAGCGCCGTCGAATCGCCTCCGTGCTCCGGCCGTTCGTCCAGCACCAGTTCGCTCGAATCGCCCTTGTACGCCTGGAACCCCTGATCGCTCATCGAGGCCCATCCCTCGCTGCCATAGAACAGATTCCCGACCCCCACATTCACCGGCGCGCCGTTCGGCGTGACGCTCGTCGCCGGCGCGGCCGCGGGCTTTTGACCGCTCATCGGTCCCGCCGTCACCACGCGCGACTGCCGGATGCCCTCGCCGTTCGTCATGCGGCCGCGAACCTCGATGACGAGTTGCTGCTCACCGTAGCTGAAGCCCGCCGTCAGCGTATTCGGCGTCTCGGTATCGTCATCGATGCCGAACTTTCCTCCAAACGCCATCGCGGTCTTCGGCCACCCGGGATCGCCCAGCGCCCAGCGCGCGATGCCTGTTTCGTGCACCCCCTGGTTGCCGATATCGCCGTTCCCTGTGTCCCAGAACCAATGCCAGTAATACGCGAAACGTTTCTGGTTGAACGGCCGCATCGGCGCGGGCCCAAGGAACAGGTCCCAGTTCAATCCCGCCGGCGTCGGACTGTCCGGCGTGTGCCCGATCGAGGGACGAAGCTTGTAACACAGCGCCTTGCTCATATAGAGCTTCCCGATCACACCCTGCTGCAGCGCGGCAATCGCCCGGATCTTGAAAGGCCAGCTCCGGTGCTGCGACCCGACCTGCATGATCCGGCCCGTCTGGCGCTGCGTCTCCACCATCCGCATGCCTTCGTAGATGTTGTAGCAGGCGGGCTTTTCGCCATAGACGTCCTTCCCCGCCTTCATCGCCCAGATCGCCGACAGCGCGTGCCAGTGGTTTGGCGTCGCGATCGAGACCGCCTCGATCTTCGGGTCGGCGAACATCTCCCGCATGTCTTCAAACTCTTGCGCCTTTTCGAGATTCTTCCTCGCCAGCGTCGCCTGCGCCCGCTCCCGCGCCGCCTGATTCACATCGCACAGACCCGCCACCCGCGCTTCGTCAAGGCGTGTATACGTGTTCAGATGGCTCGTGCCGCGGCCTCCCAGCCCCACGATGCCGACGTTGATCTTGTCGTTTGCGCCGAAGACGCGGACCGCGGACGCGGCGGTCACGGCTCCGAGGAAAAACCTGCGAGTCGTTTGATTAGCCACCCTGGCTCCTTTTCGCGCTGATTTTAACAGGCGAGCCGCCGCCGCACATCACGCCGGCCACCTGCCCGCTCCGTAAACCACTCGGCGGACCCGCGCCGTCAGCAGCACGCGGCGCAGCGCTGATGGACGCGCTTCGTTTCTGAAGCGCGTCTCAGCCGTTCGTCACTTCGGCGTCACATGAAACAGCGCGCCGGGATTCGCGTCTTCCAGCATCCACAGCGAGCCATCCGGGCCTTCTTCCACGTCGCGAATACGGTGCCCCACATCCCAGCGCTCGGCCGCTTTCGCCCCGCCATGGCCGTCGAATATGATCCGGTTCAGCGATCTGGTACCCAGGCCGCTCACGAATCCGTTGCCGTTCCACTGCGGGAAAGTTTTCGTTCCCGTGTAGAACATCAGATTTCCCGGCGCGATTACCGGTACCCAATAGAGCACCGGTTTCGCGAGATCGGGCCGCGTATCCGGACTCGGAATCGGTACGCCGTTATAGTTCTTGCCATAGGAAACCAGCGGCCACCCATAGTTCCTGCCCGGTTCGATCAGGTTCAGTTCGTCTCCACCGCGCGGCCCGTGCTCCACTTCCCACAGTTCGCCGTTGGGCGCAAACGCCAGCCCGTACGGCGTGCGAACACCGCTCGCCCACGTTTCCGATGGCGTCAGGTTCGGCCCGGGGAACGTGTAGTTGCTCACCACCGGCGCTGTCTTAGCCGCTTCCGTATCGCGCGGCGGATCGATCAGCGGGATCGTGCTCGCCCCGGTTTTCCCGAAGTTCGGATTCCCCTTCGCCGGCTTGCCGTCGAGCGTCAGTCGCAGAATCTTGCCCACCGGCTCATTCGGGTCCTGCGCCGGAGTCATGCGCTGCCGGTCCCCTACCGATAGAAACAGGTACTTCCCGTCGGGCGAAAACGCCACCTGCGCGCCTTCCTGTCCGCCCTTGCCGCTCGGTTGCTGGCGCCACAGCACCTGCAGGTTTTCGAGACTCGCCGAATTCCCCTGCAGCTTCAGTTGCGCCCGCGCCAGCACCAGCGCCCCGCCGT
>DAIDJK010000353.1 GCA_027450225.1 Bryobacterales bacterium
GCAATCAGGGCAAGCACAGCCGCAACGTCCATCACCATCGGACGCACTCGAATCGTTTCGAGCGCCGCCCTCAACTCCAGCGCGCCCTGACTCCGGAAGGGCCGGATCACATAGAGCGGATACGCGACACAGAACAGCGACGCACTGAAACAAACCAGCAGCAACGCCGTCCATTTCCCAGCGGACTTCTCCCCGCGAGTCGTTTCGGTTCGGAAGCTCATTTCAGAACACCACCTTTACCGCAAGCTGCAGCAGACGCGGCGCGCCCGCCTGCAGGATCTGCCCGAACGCGGGCGATTGAAGGTCGTTCTCCGGCAGCCGCAGATTGGCGTGGTTCAACAGATTGAAGCACTCCGCGCGAAATTGCAGGCGCCGCGTCTCGCCCAGACTGAAATTCCTGAACAGGGACAAATCCACGGTCTCGATTCCGGGCCCGCGCACCGCGTTCCTTCCTTCGTTGCCGAACTGGCCGGCCTGAGTCGCCGGATTGAGCTGCTGAAACGGCGCGCGCGAGATCCATTCATTCGCCGTATGCGGCTGATTCACATTCGGATTCGCAATCAGATTGGGCCGGCTCGAATAGAACCCGGTGATCTCCGGCGCGCTGCCCTCGAGCGAAACATTGGCGCTGTCGTAAACCGTGAAGGGCGTGCCGGTGGAAAGATTCGCGATCGTATTCAGCTGCCAGCCGTTCAGCGCCGCCGCCGCGCTTTTCGGAGCGCCCCGCCACGCCGGCAGCGCATAGCTTCCGCTGAACACGAATCGATGGGTGGCATCGAAGAGCGATGGCCCGTGCTCCGCCCGCAGATCGAACGGATTTTGCGCCAGATCGTTTTCGCCCGCCACCAGCGTGGGCGCGGACCCCGCGACGTTCAACGTGGAAATGTAATCCAGACTCTTCGAAAACCAGTAAGACGCCATGAAGCCGAGACCGTTCGAATACTGGCGCGTGAGGGCAACCTGCAGCGCATGATAAGTCGAACTCGAATCGTCCGCCAGCAGCCCAACCGATCCGTAATTGCAAACGCCCGCGGCATTGCATTGCGTGTACTCGCGCATCTGATTGTTGTTCTGCGGCGTCACGCCCGGTCCGTAAGCCGTGGGGTTTCCTTCGATGAAACGCGGCAGATGGGTTCCCTTGGTTCCGGTGTACCGGACGTCGAACAGATAATCCTGCCCGAGTACGTGTTCAATGGATACATTCCAGTTCTGCGAGTAGGGTGGCCGCATACCCGATTGCACGGTCAATACCGTGGCGGGAGCCACGAATGTATTTCCCCCGAAAGGCGGCGCCGAACCGCCATACGGATTCGCGATGCTGAATCCGGGTCCGGGCAGTTGATACGCCTGCGTCCACGGCAGCGCGCTTACCGCCGCCTGCAGCGGTCCGCCCGTGCCGTTGGTGAACCCGTCGTAGAAGATGCCGTATCCCGCGCGAATCGATGTCTTTCCATCGCCCGAAGGATCCCACGCAAGCCCGGCGCGGGGCATGAATTCGCGGTAATCCACCGGCGCGATTCCCGCCGGTACTCCGGAGTCGCCTGGGAACAGCAGACCTTCGGGCGCATTCGGATACACCTTCGACTGCCTGCCCGGCTCCCACGCGTTCAGCCGGTTGCGAATCTCCGTATAGGGCGTGTTCACTTCATAGCGAACGCCATAGTTCAGCGTCAGCCGTGGAGTGATTCGCCACTCGTCCTGCGCGTAACCCGCCCCAATCCACTTCCGTAATCCGCGGTCGAACTCGCCGCCGCCCTGAAAGAACTGCACGGACTGGCCCAGCAGAAAGCTGCCGAAGGAATCGCTCACCGGGAATGGGGCAAACACGAAGAAGCCGTTCGTTGCGATCCCGAACAGCACGTTGATCTGTTGCCGGTCGAGTTCGGCTCCCAGCTTGAAATTGTGCGCGCCCCGCGTCATCGCGATGGAGTAGGAGCCCTGGTAATCGTTCTGCCACGTATTCTGCGGCCCCGTAATCGGATTCCCCACTGACGCATATCCGCTGACGATCAGATAGGGCAAGCCCTGATTCAGGCCGAGCGTTGGCTGGTAGCCGAAGCCCAGGCTCGATCCGGGCGTATGGTTCGTCGCCTGCCCGTTCGAAAACGCATTCCGGAAGAAGGCGGCGCGGAACGTCTGCACGGTCTGAGGCGAACCAATATGCACGTCGGAAATCGTGAAAGAGTTGGTCACGATATCGTCGGTTACCGGAAACCCCGGCACGCCCGCCCCCGAAATCGGCAGCGGATCGAAATCGTGCCGGCCGGAGCCGGAGTAACGCGCAAATAACTGGTCCCTGCCGCCGTTGAAGTAGTGGTCGAGGCGCGCCCCGCCCTGCTCATAGTTATCGCCGCCGGTCTGCGTCGGTTCGTAAACGTTGGTTCCGATATTCGGCAGCGGATAGAATTGTTCCGCCTTCAGCGCAACCGGGTTGATCATCGACGATGGGATCTGGTTGCCGGGGAACGGCTGGCCCGCGAAGTAGTTGATCAGCGGCGCCGGTTGCCCGGTCTGCGGATCGGTCAGTCCGGAGAAATTTCCGTTCCGCTCCGCCGCTGTGGGCACGATGGCGGCCTGCGTTTTGCCTTCGGCATCGCGCTG
>DAIDJK010000354.1 GCA_027450225.1 Bryobacterales bacterium
GACGTCGCCCGGAATGCGGCGCGAGTAATGCCAGATGGCGCGGCCGGTGCGGGCATCGAGCGCGGCGACGTTATCGAGAGGGCCGGTGACGAACATGACGCCATCGACCACGAGCGGAGTGACTTCGACGCCGCTGCCGCCGAACTGATATGTCCAGGAGGCGGAGAGCGATTTCACGTTGGCGGGCGTGACATCCGCGAGACCGCTGTAGTGCGTGCCGCGCAGGGAGCCCCAGTAGCTCAACCAGTTCTGCGGTTCCTCATCGGAATTGCGCAGACGGTTGAAGGTGACGTTGAAATCCGGGCTGGGGGTCCAGATGGCGGACGGCGCCATGCGCGGCGGCATTTTCAGGAAGGCGACCAGATCGTTGAGCTGCGAAGCATCGCCTTTGAAGACCGGCATGAGCGAGGCTTTCGGGCGATCGATGTGAGCGATGCCGCGCTTGAGCAGAAGGCGAAGGCGCTCATGGTCGTCCATCATCTGCATGGAGTAGGTGTCTTCGTTTTTGACGACGCCGCGCAGATGCGAGCCGTCGGCCAGAGCGAGTTCGACGGTTTCAAAGCCGCGCGCGAGCTGCTTGTGCGGCTGCGCGATGAGCGCCAGGAGTTCGCGGACGGAACGGGCGTCGCGTTCGCTGGTCAGATCCGGACCGAGACGGCCGCCGCGCCCCGCGAACATATGGCAGCGGGCGCAACCGGCGGAGCCGAAGAAAGCAGACTCGCCGCGCGATGGATTGCCCGTGACGGGAAGATCGTTCCCGTTCGAACGCAGCGAGCGGAGATAAGCGGCGATGGAGCGGGCGTCGCCAGGGGAAAGAGGGAAACCGGGCATCTCGGTTCCGGCGATGCCGTGGGTGATGTTCTCGACGATTTCGTTTTCCGAAGACCCGTGCTGGAGCGCGCCGGTGAGATCCGATCCGCGTCCGCCTTTGGCGTTCTCGCCGTGGCAGGCGGTGCAGTTGTGTTCGAAGAGTTCACGCCCCTGCGCGATGCGGTCCGGAGCGGAATGCTGGGCGAGAAGGAGCGGCGGGAAGAGCGCGAGCAGGGCCGGCGCGAAACAGCGTGGCATTGGGGATATTTTATTGCGGAAGAAGCGGAGAGCGATGAAGCGGGCCTGGCGCGCGGTCAGCGGCTGGCCAGATGGGCCGCGTTGCGGGCCATTTTCGAATCCGCGAGCGACAAAGAGGGTTTCCCGGTGGTTCCGGTGATGGTGAAGCCGGCGATGGTGGTTTTGTTTTTCTTGTGAATGCCGAAGAATGGTCTCGCCACTGAGAGGATGACGGCCTTGAATGGCGAGGTGGCGTCGGGCAACTCGCCTGTGGTGGTGAGAACGCCATTGAAACGAATCGCCTTCGAGATGAGATTGAACGTGCCATCGAGCGACGCGTTCACGCCGGGCATGGAATAGCGGACGTCTTGAACGCGGGCTACGCCATCGGCGTCGCGAACATTGGCGCGTACGGTGGCGGGAATGTTCTCGGGATCGCGGCGTTCCTGGGCCCGGCTGGCATCGTGCGAGCTCTCGCTCAGGTAATCGAGCGGGCGCTGGGTTTTGGGATTCGCGAAAAGCGCATGGTCGATTTGAAAACTTCCGTCGATTTTCAAACGGCGGAGAAATGGCGCGCCATCGGGCGGCAGCGTCACGCCGGCGTTGAGCCGGATGGCGCCCGTCATGCCCGGACGAGGGTCGGAGGAAAAGAGATCCAGCAGGTCTTCGACATTTCCGCGATCGACGCTGGCGGTGAGCTGGAGGGTTTTGCCGGATTGATCCGGTCCCGACGTTTGCGCGGAATCGAGGCTGCCATGCGCAAGGATGACGGTGTTGCCGAAGGCGGCCTGAATGCTTTTCAGCTGGAACCCGGCGGTGGACGTATCGAGAGTGAAGTCGAACTTCGATTTGAGATCCACCCGGTGCGCGCTGCGGGCAACGTGCAGGTCCGGGACCTCCGCGGATCCCGTCCATTCGAGGCGGCGAAGCGAGCCGGTGACCTGGCCGGACGACGCGAGGATGCCCTGGACTCCGCCGGTGACGCTGAGATCGACCTGGGAAAAGGCGAAGCGGGCGGAGATGCGGCTGTTGCGATCGAGGCCGCCATCGAGATCGCCTGAGGCGTGAAACTGGCCGGGAATCCGGTTCGACGATGCTTCGAGGGAGAACGAGCGGCGCGACCGGCCGGCTCCGGCGGCCTCCAGTTGCCGGACGTAGAGGCGGAAGGGTTGCGAGCCGGTGGCGGCAGAGCTGAGGTCAACGACGCCATCGCGCGCGACGAAGGCGCCGGCGTCCACCTTCTCGGATTTCAGGGTGAGTCCGCTGGCTGCGGAGGTCAATTGAAAGCCGTCGATCTCGACGCGGCCGATGCGGTGGAACAGCAGACCGGGATAGCTGGCGCGAACCTTCAAATTCTGCGCGGTGAAGGCGGGTGAGCCCGTATTGGGGCTGGCGATCTTCACCTGCGCGGCCTCGAAGCCGGGTGGCAGATACGTGGCGTGGAACCGGCCGATGGAGACGCTTCCGCCGGTGTCTTTCGAGAGGCGGGCGATGACCGCCTGGCGCGTGAAGGGCCACTTCAAGACGAGCAGAACGGCGGCGACGCAGGCGAGAGCGACGGCGATGACCGCGGCAATACGCAGGGCGCGCCATGCGAGGGAGGAACCGCGAACTGTAATTTTCTCCTGCAACTCACGGCCGTGCGTGCAAGTACGGGGCCAACAGGCAGCGGGCGGATCGGCATACCGGGAGGTACCGCCCGATATCATGGTCCGGAAATGAGCAAGAAGAGCAGCCCGGAGGAGCTTCGCAGCTTCCGGTGGTTCGGCCCCGACACGATGCGCGGTTTCAGCCACCGCTCGCGCATGAAGCAGTTCGGCTTCCGGCAGGAAGACTTTACCGGCAAGCCGGTGATCGCGATCATCAACACGTGGAGCGAGATCAATCCATGCCACGCGCATCTGCGCGAGCGCGCGGAGTTCGTGAAGCGCGGGGTGTGGCAGGCGGGCGGTTTTCCGGTGGAGATTCCCGCGTTTTCGATCACCGAAACCTACATGAAGCCCAGCCCGATGCTTTATCGCAACCTGCTGGCGATGGATACGGAAGAATCGCTGCGCAGCCTGCCCGTCGACGGCGCGGTGCTGATGGGCGGGTGCGACAAGACGACGCCCGGCCTGCTGATGGGCGCGATCAGCATGGACCTGCCGGCGATTTATCTGCCCGCCGGACCGATGCTGCGCGGCAACTGGAACGGGCAGCCGCTCGGCAGCGGCACCGACCTGTGGAAGTTCTGGACCGAGCGATGCGCGGGCAACATTACGCGGGAAGAATGGCTGGAGATTGAGAACGGCATTGCGCGCTCGCCGGGATTCTGCATGACGATGGGCACTGCGTCCACCATGAGCGCGCTCGCCGAAGCGCTGGGAATGACGCTGCCCGGCGCATCTTCGATTCCCGCGCCGGATGCGAATCACCCGCGCATGTCGATGGACTGCGGGCGGCGCATCGTCGAGATGGTCTGGGAAGACCTGAAGCCTTCCGATGTCCTCGGGATGGCCGCGTTCGAGAATGCCATTGCGGTCGATATGGCGATCGGCGGATCGACCAATGCGCTGATCCATCTGGTGGCGCTGGCGAAGCGGCGCGGACTGCCGCTGGAACTGAGCCGCTTCGATGAGATTTCGAAACGCGTGCCGGTGCTGGCGGATATTCGTCCTTCCGGACGCTTCCTGATGGAAGACTTCTTCTACGCGGGCGGACTGCGGGCGCTGATGAACGAAATGCGCGATCTGCTGCATCTGGACGCGGTGACGGTGAACGGCAGGACGGTGGGCGAGAACATCGCATCGGCCAGGATCCACAATCCGGAGGTGATCCGGAGGCGCGAATCGCCAATTGCGGCGGAGGGTGGGACGGTGGTGCTTTACGGATCGCTCGCGCCGTGCGGGGCGGTGATCAAGACATCGGCCGCGAGCGAGAAACTGATGCGGCACACGGGTCCGGCGGTGGTGTTCCGCGATTACAACGATATGGACGCGCGGATTCATCGGGACGATCTGGACGTGACGCCGGATTCGGTGCTGGTGCTGCAGAACGCGGGGCCGCTTGGGGGACCGGGCATGCCGGAGTGGGGCATGCTGCCAATTCCGAAGAAGTTGCTGCCGCTGGGCGTGCGCGACATGGTGCGGATTTCCGACGCGCGCATGAGCGGGACTTCCTATGGGACGTGCGTGCTGCATGTTTCGCCGGAGAGCTACATTGGCGGGCCGCTGGCGCTGGTGGAGAACGGGGACATGATTTCGCTTGACGCGCATGATCACCGGCTGGATCTGCTGATTTCGGGCGAAGAGATGGCGCGGCGCAGGGCGGCGTGGAAGAAGCCGGAGAACAGGTATGCGCGCGGCTACATGGCTCTTTACGCGGAGCGCGTGACGCAGGCGCATGAAGGCTGCGATTTCGATTTTCTCGACGGAACCACGCCCGTTCCCGAACCGGAAATACACTGAACAGATAACCAAGCCGATGACCGCCAGTCCCGCACCCGCGTTTTCCCGATCGCGCCTGATTCCCGCCGCGATTCTCGCCATCTTTGTTTATGGCCTGATTGCCGCCGTGCTTGGAACGCTCCAGCCGGCGCTGCAGCAGCGCTTCACGCCGGACCAGACGGGAACCATCGCGCTGATGCAGGGGCTGGGACTGGCCATTGCTTCGCTGGCGATTGGCCCGATTATCGACAACATGGGCAAGAAGGCCGGGCTGGTGGCGGGATTTGCGATCATCACGATCGCGATGTTCGCCATTGCGGGCCTTGGCTCGTACGGCTATGTGGTGGGGCTGTTTCTGCTGCTGGGGCTGGGCGGCGGCATGATCGTGACCGGCGCGAACGCGCTGGTGAGCGACATCAGCGAGGACCGGCGCGCCACGGTGCTGAATCTGCTGAACCTGTTCTTCGGGCTTGGCGGTTTCGCGACGCCGCTGCTTGGCTCGTTCATGGGAACTACGGCGCTTTGCTATCTGGTGGCGTCGCTGGCGGGCGTGACGCTGGTGTTGCACATCGCCACGCGGATGCCGCCGCCTTCGGGCGAGCGCGGATTCCGGTTCTCCACGGCGGGCCAGATTGTGGCTACGCCGGCGCTGTTTTTGCTGTCGCTGTTCCTGTTTCTGTATGTGAGCTGCGAAGTGGGCGTGTGGAACTGGCTGGCGCGGGATCTGGTGGCGCAGGGGATGAGCAACGACACGGCGCTGCGGGTGGTTTCGGTGGGATTTGCGCTGGGGTTGCTGGTGGGACGAGTGATCGTGGCGCCGGTGCTGATCCGCGTTCCCGCCGTGACGGTGACGCTGTTCTCGGCTGTCTTCATGGCGGTGGCCACTTACGCGATGCTTCAGGTTACCGGGAGCGTGGCGACCGGCATCGTGGTGTTCTGCGCGGGCATGGCGATGGCGCCGGTGTTTCCGACCACGCTGGCGATTGTGGGCGATGCATTCCCACGCGCCACGGCGACGGCGATGGGGGTGGCGATTACGTCCGGGTGGATCGGCCTGATGGTGAGTTCGAAAATCATCGGCGCAATTGCCGGGGCGGACGATTCGCGGCTGAAGACGGCGCTGCTGGTGATTCCGGTGTTTTCGGTGCTGATGATCGTGGTGAATCTGATACTGCGGCCGGCGCTGAAGAGAAGAGCGGCGTAGGGCTGCGCGAAAGAACCGGAGCGGGACTTCTTTCGAATTTGCCACCGGACGAACCGGAAACAGCGCGCGCGAATCAGCCGGCAGACGGTGCGTGGGCGGTGCGGCCGTCCAGCAGATCGAGCACGTGCGGGATCAGAGGCAGCACCGCATCGAGCGATTCAACCGCGCCCCGCGGGGAACCGGGCAGATTCACGATGATGACGCGGCCGAGCGTGCCCGAAACCGCGCGGGACAGGGCTGCGAACGGAGTGGTTTTGCGGCCGTGCTCCCGCATG
Source organism: Bryobacterales bacterium (assembly GCA_027450225.1). GTDB lineage: Bacteria > Acidobacteriota > Terriglobia > Bryobacterales > Bryobacteraceae > BOG-234. The sequence goes on from DAIDJK010000354.1 coordinate 5,952, forward strand.
AGTTCGGCGAAGCCGGGGATTTCGCGATCGATCACGTCGCGGGTGGCTTCGGGGGTGATATCCCGCGCGGAAAGGCCGGTGCCGCCGGTGGTGAAGACGGCGCGCGCGCGTGCGGATACGGCGAGGTCCCGCAGAAGAGCGGAGATGTGAGCGCGTTCGTCCGGGATGGTACGGCGGAAGATCACCTCAAACCCGGCGGCGGCGAGGCGGCCGGCGACGGCAGGTCCGGAGAGATCTTCGCGCTGGCCGCGCGAGGCCGAGTCGCTGACGGTAATGACGGCGGCGGGGATGGGCATCAGCGGCGGAAGTCTCCGGATTTGCCGCCGGTTTTTTCGAGAAGGTAAATGTCCTGAATCTCGATGCGCTTGTCCACGGCTTTCAGCATGTCGTAGATGGTGAGCGCGGCCACGGAAGCGGCGGTGAGCGCCTCCATTTCGACGCCGGTTTGCGCGGTGGTGGCGGCGGAGGCGGTGACGCGAATGCCTTCCGGTTCGACCGCGAGATCGACCGAGACGTGCGAGAGCGGAAGCGGGTGGCAGAGCGGAATGAGATCCGAGGTGCGCTTGGCGGCCATGATGCCGGCGATGCGGGCGACGGAAAGAGGGTCGCCTTTGGGATTGCGGGCGATGGAGGCGAGCACTGCGGGGCTGAGGCGGACGAAGGCGTGGGCGCGGGCTGCGCGGGCGGTTTCCGTCTTCGAGGTGACGTCCACCATGGAAGGATTTCCGGAGGAATCGAAATGGGTGAGGCCGGACATGCGGGTAAGAGTCAATTATGGAACGGCGTCAGCGGAGGAACGCCTGTTCGCGGCGCTCGGTCCGGGCCTTTTCGGCGATGGGTGAATTCAAATATTTCACGAACGGGGTGACGGCTTCGATGCGGGTGACGATTTCTTTGTAGAGCTTTGGCGTGGTGGCGATGGCCGGATCGAGTTTTGCGTGCAGGACGAAGCTTTTGTGCTTGAGCAATTCGATGGCGGGATGATCCGGATCGAAACCCTTCGGCGGCCGAGTGAGTTTGTCGCCACCCAGTTCGCCCATCAGTTTCTTCACGCGGCGATTCGAGAATACTTCGCGGAACGGGTCGGCGTCTTCGGCGATCAGGTTGCGCACGGCGAGCAACTGGTCGGGTTCGGGCTGGTACAAGCCACCGGCGACGCCGCAGTCGCCGGGTGAGACGTAGAAGTAATAACCCGCGCCGCGATCCTTGCCGAGATCGTTGCGCCAAAGGTAAGCCGAGACGTAGGTCTTGTAGGGCGTTTTGTCTTTCGAAAAGCGCGTATCGCGATAGATGCGGAAGACGCATTTCGCCGGTTCGCCGACGTATTCCGGGGCGTAGCCGAGCATGTGGGAGTGAACGGCGCGAACGAGCTCGATCATCGGCAGCCGGACATTCTCTTCGAAGACCGTTTTGCGCGCATTGAACCAGTCGCGGTCGTTATTCTTCTTCAATCCGCGAAGGAAGGCGAGACCTTCGGAGGGAAATCCGCGAAACGTTCCTGAGACTGGCATTCTTATACTTCATCATGCAGCCGAACCGGGTATCTGCGCTATTGCGATGCGATTTGAAATCCGAGGGAACGACGATGGCGGGGATTTTTATAATTGGATGATGAGTCTCGTCGAAGAGACGTACCGGGGACTGGCGTCGCTTCCGGGACTGACACTCCTGCGCCACGCCCCGCTCGCGCAGTACACCAGATTCGGCATCGGCGGACCCGCCGATCTCTATGCCGAAACGAAAGACGCCGATACTTTCGTAGCCGCTCTCGAGGCCGCGCGCCAGAGCGGGATTGAAACCGTGGTGATCGGCGGGGGAACGAATCTGATCGTTGCGGACGAGGGTTTCCGGGGCCTCGTGCTGAAGCTGGCAAGCGATTCGATCCGGCGCGAAGGGGAGTTGATTCACTTCGAAGCCGGCGCGGTGCTGCAGAGCCTGGTGGATTTCTCGATCGACAACGGGCTGCAGGGAATCGAGACGATGACCGGGATTCCGGGCTTCGCGGGCGCGGCGGTTTACGGCAACGCCGGCGCGTACGGGCATTCGATCTCCGAGCGGGTGACGCGGGTTCGCTTCGCGGACTGGAGTGGGCAAGGGGCGCAGACACGCGAATTCGACAATGCCGCCTGCGAGTTCCGCTACCGCGAGAGCATTTTCAAGCGCCGGAAGGGATGGATTATTCTGAGCGCCACGCTCGCGATGGCGCCGGGCGATGCGCGCGAGCTTCGCGAGACGGCGGATCGTATTCTTTCGGTTCGTAATGCCAAATACCCTCCGACGATGAAGTGCGCGGGGAGCATTTTCAAGAACTTTCTGTTCAACGATCTGCCGCCGCGGGTTGCGGCGGAGGTTCCGGCGAAAGTCGTGATCGAGGGAAAGGTGCCGTCGGCGTGGTTTCTGGAGCAGGTGGGCGCGAAGGGCATGCGTTCGGGCGATATTCAGGTGGCCGACTATCACGCGAACCTTATTTATAATTCCGGGAACGGCACGGCTCGCGATCTGGTGTCCGTGATTCGGGAGCTGAAGCGGCGCGTGTCGCACAGATGGGGCATTCCCCTCGAGGAAGAAGTGCAGTACGTTGGTTTTGCGGAGCAAGCCGTTACGGTCTGACTGATGCGCGCGCTGTTCAGCCTCGGCATCCTCACCTGTTTTTCGCTGCTTCCGGGCGCGCTGAACGCCGGGGAGACGGCGGATACCGATCTGAATTCGGCGATACGCGGCGGCCATGCCCGCCAGGCGCGAAGTCTGCTGAACAACGGGGCTGACCCGGATTCGCATGACGCAGCGGGAACGACGGCGCTGCTCGACGCGGTATGGGCGGGACGGGCGGATCTGGTTGAATTACTGCTGGATCGGGGCGCGAACGTGGACTTTCCGCGCGCGGCGGGGGGATCGACGCCGCTCGATTACGCGGTGCTGCGGGGCGATGTGGCGATGTCGCGGCTGCTGCTTTCGCGCGGCGCAAACCCGAATGCGGAATATCCGTCCGGCGTGACGCCTCTGCAACTGGCGGCTTCGCGCGGCGACGCGGCGCTGATGGCGGCACTGGTGGAGCGAGGCGCGGATGTGCGGCATCGGGACAAAGCCGGGACATCGCCCATGGATGAAGCGGCGAGCCGGGGCAATCTGGAGGCGGTGCGCTTCCTTGCGGCGCACGGGGCGGGCATCGACGCTCCCGATCCGTTTACCGGCGCAACTCCGATGAATGAAGCCGCGTGCCGGGGAGATGGCGCGGTGATCACATTTCTGATGAAGAACGGGGCCAACCCGGCGCGGCGGGATTCGACGGGCGCAACGGCGCTCGAAAATGCGGTGCGGTTTCGGCGGGCGGAAGCGATTCGGGCGCTGATGGCTCTCGACCGGGGACGAACGGGCAGGGAATCCGCGCTGCTGGACGAAGCGGTGCTGCGCGGCGAAATCGAGACGGTGCGGATGCTGGTGGATGCGGGCGCGGACCCGGAAGCGCGGGGCGCGGGCGGGTCGACGCCGCTGGACGATGCGGCGCTGAAGGGCTACACGGAAATTGCCCGTCTTCTTCTGGATGCGGGAGCGGAAGTGGACGTGAGAAACGGGTACGGGGCGACGCCGCTCCACGATGCGGCGCTCACCGGGCAGATGGAGACCGCGAGGCTCCTGATCGACCATGGGGCGGATGTGAACGCGCGGGAAGTGGATTCCGGTTCGACGGCTCTCTACACCGCAGCGGCCATGGGACACGAAGAAATGGTGAAACTGCTGCTTTCGCGGGGCGCGAACGCCGGAATTCGCAACAAGGATGGTTTTACGGCGGGCCGGGCCGCTCTAGAGAACGGATTCGGTTCGATCGTGAAGCTTCTGCGGGCGAGCGAGCCGCAGCCGGCTGAAAGCGCCGCGCTGAAACAGCGTTTCGAATCCCGCTGATTTTTCGGGAACCGGGGCCGCGCGCTCCCGCAATGCAGGTCAGATGTCACCGGGGGCCGCTTCCTTCCTCATCCCCTCAACCCTCCAGTGAAGCGGCCCAACTTCCCCCGGCGTCACGCGGCAATCGCCTAGAATAGGGCGAGTACACCCGCATTGTTCCGCCGTACATTCCTGGTTTTCGTCGCATGCGCCTGCGTTTTTGCAGAGCAGCTACCCAGCGGTGAAGAAGTTCTGAAGCGCTGTATCGAGCGCAGCGGAGGAGCGGAGGCGCTGGCGAATGCCGGAGGGGTGGAGATGCGCGGCACGGTCGATCTGGTGGGCCATAATCTCGCCGGAACGGTGGTGATCGACGAACAGGGAGAGAAGTCGTACAGCGCGATCGAACTGCCGGGCATCGGAAAGATCGAAGAGGGTTACGACGGAAGCACGGCCTGGGAATCGAGCGCCATCCAGGGGACGCGAATAAAAGAAGGCGATGAAAAGGCGGCGGTGGAGCGGTCTTCGAGCTTTCGGGTTCTCACGCACTGGAAGCAGTATTACCGCTCGATCCAGAATGCCGGGACTGCGGACGTGGACGGCAAGGCGGCGTGGAAGCTGGAAATGACGCCGAAGCAAGGCAAGGTGGAAACCCTGTATTTCGACAAGGACTCCGGATTTCTGGTGCGTATGGAGCAGACGGTCTCAACGCCGCTGGGCGATATTCCGACGGCGGTGGATTTCGCCGACTACCGCGCGGTGGAGGGAATCCAGACGCCATTCACGATCAACCAGAAAGCGGCAGGCCAGACGATAGCGATCAAACTCGACGCGGTGACTTACAAGGCCGATATACCGGCGGCGCGCTTCGATCTCCCACCCGCCGTGCGGGAACTCATGAAGAAGAAAAACGGGTAATCCGGCGCCCGCTTCGGCTGGCGTTCAGGATCTGGTTGTACGCGCGCCATCGGCGAACATGCGGAGGCGGAAACTGCGGCTGGGATGGCGCAATTTTCGCAGCGCCTTGGCCTCGATCTGGCGGATGCGCTCCCGTGTGACGGAGAATGTCTGGCCCACTTCTTCGAGCGTATGCTCGCTTCCATCGTCGAGGCCGAAGCGCAGGCGGATGATTTTCTCTTCGCGCGGCGAAAGGCTCTTGAGCGCTTCATGAGTCTGTTCGTGGAGGGAAAGCGCCGCGATTCGTTCGGCCGGAGAGGCGTTGGAAGTATCGACCAGAAAATCTCCCAGATGGGATTCTTCTTCCTCGCCGACCGGCGTTTCGAGCGAGACCGGGTCCTGCGCGATGCGCATTACGCGCCGGATTTTCTGCACGGGCAAACCGAGTCTTGCGGCGAGTTCGTCGCTGGTGGGTTCGCGGCCGAGTTCCTGGACAAGAGACCGCGAGGTGCGGATCAGCTTGTTGATGGTCTCGATCATGTGGACAGGGATGCGGATGGTACGCGCCTGATCCGCGATGGCGCGCGTGATGGCCTGGCGCACCCACCAGGTGGCATAGGTGGAAAACTTGTAGCCGCGCCGATACTCGAATTTCTCGACCGCCTTCATGAGGCCGATATTGCCTTCCTGGATGAGATCGAGGAATTGCAGACCGCGATTGTTGTAGCGTTTGGCGATGCTGACCACGAGGCGAAGATTGGCCTCGATGAGTTCCTGCTTCGCAGCCTCCGCCATGGCGGAGAACGCATCGATGCGTTCGAGCGAGCGGCGCAGTTCCGCGGCTCCGGCGCCGTGACTGGCTTCAAGAGCCTGTTCGGTGGCGAGCAGTTCCGCGTGGGCGCGGGCGTCCGAATCGGTGGGCCGCTGATTGTGGGCGATTCGTTTCTCGATCGCGCGGGTCTCTTCGACGGCCCGGCGCAAGCCGGCGATGAACTGGGCGACGGCGGCTGAATCGAGCGGAATCTGCTGCACCAGACGGGCCATGGCGATAGTCGCGCGGCCCAGTTCCCAACGGGCTTTTCGGGTGGATTTCCGTTTCTGCTGGCGGACGGCGGTGGCAAGACGCGCGCGAATCTGCGCGGTGTTCCGGTCCATCCTGGCGAGATCCGCGCAGATGCCGGCGACCCGGGCCATGAGGGCGGCGTTTTCCTCTTCCGGATCCGCGTCACCGGCGTGAAGCAGATCGCCTGGCGCAATTTCGCCGGCCAGCATTTCGTTTCCGGCGCGGATGATTTCCTTTACAACCCAGGGACAACGCGCGAAGCTTTTTCGCATGCGGGCCTGACCGCGCTCGATGCGCCGGGCTATTTCAACTTCATCGCTTCGGCTGAGAAGAGGAACGGCGCCCATTTCCCGGAGATACAGGCGAACAGGATCGTGGCTCCGGTCGGCGGGATCTCCAGCGAGGAATTCTTCGCCGTATTCGAAGCGCTGTTCCTGAGATTTCTCAGGGGATTCGTCGAGCGGCAGTTCGGCGGCTGCAAATTCGGGAGCATCGCTCGAGAGAATGTCGACCACATCCTCGAACAATCCGAAATCGCTTTCCCGGCCCGATATGTTGAGCTCGTGCAGAGTCTCGAAACGATCTTCCGGCACTACTTGTCCCCCGGAGCCGCGTCGTGAGAATTGCTCCATTGTACCTCTGATTTTCAGCGAGAAAAGGCGGCGTTACGGGACAAAAAAACGGTCTGTCGCAGAGGCAGGGACCAGGACCAGGAGTTTCCCTGGGGCCAGGAAGGAGGAAAACTCAGCGCTGAGCGTCGAGTCCTTTCAATTCGGCCATGAGGCGAAGGGCATCGTTGATGCGTCCCTCACGCTCCGCGGTCCGGACCTGCGCGCGCATATCGCGCCGGGCGGCTTCGCGCTCCTCGCGCTCGAGCGCGGCAACGCAGGCAAGGCCGTCATCGAGGGTGGGGGCATGAACGGCGTCGAGGAGCAACGATGCGAGCCACGTCTGGTCGGCTTCGGGAAGACGATCGTTGATGGCGGCGAATTCGAGGGCGTCGCCATTTTCCCAGGCCGAGATGAGGGTGTCGTAAACGCGCGCGGCGGGAAACGAGCGCCAGACGGTGAGCGTTCTGAGCTTTTCCACGATCGGTCCGCTTTCGGCGGGCTGCCCGATGATCAGGGGCAGCAGCACGCGGTCCATCTGGCGCACGGGCTGGGTCTGCGGCGCTGCGGAACGCGGAGCGCGGTCGGCCACGGCTTTGCGAAAGTGTTCGAGAACGAGCCCGGCGTCGACGCCGAGGTAACCTGCAAGATCGTTTGCAACGGCGACGCGCTCGAGCTTGTCGTGCAGGCCCTGTATGGCGGGCATAAGAAACTGGAAAGCATCGATGCGGCCCTGCGGATCGCGCATGTTGAACCTGCCGCGGGCGCGATCGGCCAGCCAGTAGAAGTAAGCTTTGGCTGAGGCGATCCGGGCGCGATAGGCATCCGCGCCGAACTTTTTGCAGTATTCGTCGGGATCGAGACCTTCTTCGAGTTCGACAATGCGAACGCGCACATTCTCATCGAGCAGCAGCTTGATGGAACGCTCGGCGGCATTGGCGCCGGCGGAATCGGGGTCGAAGTTCAGATGCAGGTTGGCCGAATGTCGCCGCAACATGCGGATTTGTTCCGTGCCCAAGGCGGTACCGCAGCTTGCGACCACTTCCACCACTCCAGCCTGCGTGGCTCCGATGGCATCCATATAGCCTTCGACGAGAACGATGCGGTCGGCTTCCATGGCGCGCTTGCGGGCGCGGTTCAGATTGTAGAGGACGTGGGACTTCTTGTAGATCTTCGTCTCGGGCGAGTTCAGATATTTGGCTTTGTCGTCCGGATCGAGCGCGCGGCCGCCGAAGTCGATGATCTTGCCCGATTCGTTCTGAATCGGAAATATGAGGCGATTGCGGAAACGGTCATAAAACGAGCCATCGTCGCGCCTGCCGACGAGACCAGAAGCTTCCATTTGCTCGGGACGAAAACCGCGTTGAGCAAGAACGCGCTCGAGGACGCGTCCGCCGGGCGCCGCGAGACCGATGCCGAACGCTTCCGCGGTTTCCCGCGCGACGCCGCGCTTTTCGAGATACGCGCGCGCGGCGGCGCCGTGGGGGGCTTCGAGGTTGGCGCGGAAATGTTCGGCGGCGATCTCATGCATCTCATAGAGGACCGCGCGGAGTTTCGTTTCGTCGTCCGCCGCGAAGGACTGCTTCGGTAATGGAACGCCGTGCTGCTCGGCGAGCTTCTTGAGGCCCTCCCAGAAAGTGAGTCCTTCGATGGCCATGACGAAATTGATGACATCGCCTTTGGCGTCGCAGCCGAAGCACTTGTAAAACTGATGCTCTTCAGATACCGAGAACGACGGCGTCTTCTCGCTGTGGAACGGGCAGAGCCCGGAATAGCGCCTGCCGACGCGCCGCAGCCGCACGCCGTATTCGGAGACGACGCGAACGATATCGACCTGCGATTTCAGATGTCGGGCAAAGTCCATCCGGAGGGAGCTTTTATTATCGCGCTTTGCGATACTGGCTTGCGTGCGCGACCTCGAAAAGGCTTCGTATCCCCAACGAGTTGCAGTACTTGGTCTTGGATATGTAGGATGCGTCACGGCCGCCTGCCTCGCGAAACTGGGTCACCGTGTGATCGGCGTGGATCGGGACGAGTTCAAAGTGGCGGAGGTGAACCAGGGCCGGGCGCCATTCTACGAGCCGGGCCTCGAAGGTCTGGTGGAGGAGGCAGCGCGCGCCGGGCGGCTGAGCGCAACGACGAATCTGGGCGCCTGCGTGGATGAGTGCGACATCGCTCTGATCTGCGTCGGCACGCCTTCCGAGCCGAACGGGAATATCGGGCTCGGCCAGCTTCGGCGCGCGTGCGAGGAGATTTCTGGACACCTTCCACGGCGCACGCGCCCGCTGATCGTGGTGGTTCGAAGCACTGTTTTTCCGGGTACGTGCGAAGAGGTAGTGATTCCGGCGCTCGGCGACCGCTCGAAGTTCACGCTGGTGTCGAATCCCGAGTTTTTGCGCGAAGGCGTGGCGGTGAAGGATTTCGTGGAGCCGGCGCTGGTGGTGGTGGGCGGCGATGACCCCGACGCGGTGCGGCGTGTGGCCTCTCTTTATGACGCGCTCGAGATCGAACCCTGTCTGGTTTCGCTGCGGACCGCGGAGATGATCAAGTACGCGTGCAATTGTTTCCATGCGCTGAAGATCGGTTTCGCGAACGAGATCGGCTCGCTCTGCTCGCGTCTGGATATTCCGGCGAATGAAGTGATGGCGACGCTTTGCGCCGATCACCGGCTGAACATTTCGCCAGCCTATCTGAAACCGGGATTCGCGTTCGGCGGCTCCTGCCTGCCGAAGGACCTTCGAGCGCTGACTTACCGGGCCTCACGGCTCGATCTCGATCTTCCGTTGCTGCAGCACGTGATGGCCAGCAACGATGCGCATCTGAAACGCGCGATCGAGCGGGTTCTGGCGCTGGGAAGCGTCAAACTGGGCGTTTTCGGGCTCGCGTTCAAGGAGAACACGGACGATCTGCGGGAGAGCCCGGTGGTGACGCTGATCGAGCAACTGATCGGCAAAGGCAGGGAACTGCGCATCTTCGATCCGCACATTCAGCTGGATCAGATTTACGGCAGCAACCGCCAGTTCGTGCTGAACGCAATTCCTCACATCGGGCGTCTGATGGTGGCCGATATCGGGTCGATGCTGTCGTGGGCGGACGCCATCGTAATTACCCAGAGACCGGCGGCCGATGCCGGCGATCTTATCCACGGCGCGCAAAAACCGCTGATCGATCTCTCGACGATGGAAATGCCGGGACGTGCCGCTGTCCGGCGGTCCGACGCGGGTTGGGTGAAAACTCTCACGCCTACTGTGAGTTGAAATTACAGCCGCCGCCGTATTCCGACGGAGAGAGCCGACAACTTATACTCAAGTCGGCGATGCAAGTCTCCCGCGAGGTACTGGAATTTCTTGGCAGAACGAACACGTGTACGGTGTCGAATGCCATCGAGGCGCTGAATGTCCGGATGCGCAATGAGGGTTTCATTCACGGGCGGCTGCGATGCATGTTTCCCGAGATGCCGCCCGTTGCAGGCTACGCAGTAACGGCGCGCATGAGCGCCGGCGCTCCGCCCATTACGGGGCTCTGTTACTACCAGCGCGTGGATTTCTGGCGCTACGTGGCGAGCATTCCCGGGCCGAAGATCATGGTGATCCGCGACATAGACCGGACGCCCGGAATCGGCGCGCTCGCCGGCGAATTGCACGCGCAGATCGGCAAGGCGCTCGGCGCCGTGGCGTGGGTAACCAATGGCGCGATCCGGGATTTCGAGCAGATCCGCCAGGCCGGGGTCCAGTGCTTCGCCGAAACGACGACTGTATCGCATGCGTACGCGCATATTGTGGATTTCGGC
>DAIDJK010000355.1 GCA_027450225.1 Bryobacterales bacterium
CGCTGACGTAGCGATAAAGGAGATCGAGCTGGAGCTTCTTCGTCATATCGAAGGACGCCTGCGCAGTCGCCTGATGGCGCGGGCTGGAGCGCTCCACAGCCAGGGGCGACTGGCCCAGAGCAACCGGCAAGTGCGTGCTCAGGTTCATGTTCAGGTACGAATACGACCCGCGAAGCCGCAGCCAGGTGGTGGGCCGCCATTCGGGCGCGATCTCGCCGCCCGTGCTGAAGCCGTAAAAATCATTGCGGAACTGGGCAGGCAGAAGAAGATGCAGCGGAGGCTGGGCTGGTACCGGAAAAGGCAGATTGCCCTCGAGAGTGAGTGGTCCCGCGATGTCCTCGCTGAACAGATTGTGATAGTGGTTGTAGAAAAGGGCCGTGTCGATGTACAGGTTCTTTCCCAACATGCGGCGATAGCCAAGCTCGTAACCATTGAGCTGTTCCGGCGCAAAGTTCGGGTTCGGGCCGAACCGGGCGAAGAATTCATAGCCTGAGGCCATGCCGAGATAGCTCGACAGGTTGAAATCTTCTTCGGCGTCCGACGGTGTTCTGATCGCGTGAGTATAGGCGGTCCAGATGGCCTGTTTGTCGTTTGGCGTCCAGATGAGGCGCGCGCTTGGTTCAGGGTTATAGCCTGTGTAGTTGGTGCGGAGCAGTTTGCTGCCGAGCGTTAACGTCAGCTTGCGATCGACGAGAGCGATATCGTCCTCGAGGAACAGTGACACGAGATAGTCCGTGCGGTGCAGCGGGCTGAATACGAGGCCCGATACCGCTTCAAGGAAATGATCGGGACTGACGCGGCCCTCCACGCCGTACAGCAGTTCCTGGCGCCCCGGAAGGCCGGTCCGGGCGAGAAGGTCGATGTCGAAGGTATCGCGAATCTCTCCGAAGTTCGGTTCGTGGCGCGCCGTGCGATCCCAGTAAGTCTGGACTTGCAAGTCACTGCGGTCGCTGTAAGCCCGTTTCCAGCGGAAGAGGATGTTTTCGCCGGAAGCATCTGCATAGCCGTCCCTGGTGCCGGTTACCGGCGGAACATAAGTGGAGAAGCCAACGCGTTCGCCGTCTTTCTGGGTATAAACGTCGCCCTGGAGCGTGTAGGTATCGCGGGTATTCGGAGTCCAGTCCGAGCGAAAACCCGCCTGGGTTCCGCGCCAGTCGTCGAAGTTATCGTGATCGGGATGGTATTCCGGGCCCCGGTCGAACGCTTTGGCATAGGCTCTCCAGGTGAGATCGGTTCCAGCTGCCCCGCCGTAGCGGGCGGAAAGAAAGCCCTGCTCCATATTTCCGCCGCCAGCCTGGGCATACCCGCCCTGCGTCTCCTTCGACGATTTGGTGATGATGTTGATGACGCCGTTGACCGCATTCGGACCCCAGATGGTTCCACCAGGACCGCGAATCACTTCGATGCGGTCAATATCTTCCAGAAGATAATCCTGCACTTCCCAGTAAGTACCGGCGAAGAGCGGCGTGTAGACCGTGCGGCCGTCGATGAGCACCAGCACGTCGCGCGAATTACGGGTGCCGAAGCCGCGAATGCCTATCGAGTACTTGCTCGAATCGATTTGCGCGACCTCAACGCCGGGGGCGAGGCGCAGCACGTCCGGAATGGTGCGTGCGCCCGACCGCCGAATATCTTCGCTGGTGATGACGTAAATGGCGGTCGGCGAGCGAAATGCGGGGGTTGGCTCTTTAGTGGGCGAAGTGACTTCGATTTGCGACAGTTGCTCAAGACTGAGATTCTTGAGCGCCGACACGTCCGCCGGGGGTTGTGGACCGGTCTGGCCAGCCACAAAACCCGCCAGTGCGCAATGGAATAGCAGCGCGCATAGCGACGGCTGCGAAGGCTTCCAGCGACGGTCGCCGCACTCGTTCAAGACTCGGCCTCCAGGGGTGGATCGGAACCAATACAGCAACTGCCGCAAGCAAACGCGAATTACGCGAATGCAACTCAAGCCAGCCTAACGCAAACCCGGATCGTTCGCGAGATGGTGGAATGTCTTCAAACAGGGAAGAAACGGCTGATTCGGAACGGGTAACTGATCGCGAAAGCGTTGCATTCAGGACAGTTACGAGCAAAAAATCCGGCTTCGGTGTGGCAGGCGGCGGCTGTCTTTATGTGTAATTTACATTACGAAAGCGTGCTTTGCCCTTCGCAAATCGAGCGGCATGGGAGCGCAGTGCTGCACATACTGGAGATTCCTCTGAATGGATGAACCGAAAAGTCCGGCCCGGATTCTGATTGTGGACGACGATCCGCTCGACCGGGAACTTTACAAACGTAACCTGCTGAAAGCGCGTGGGCGATCATTCCTGGTGGCGGAAGAAGCAACCGGCGGTGGAGCGTTCGCGCGGATAGCGGAGTTCGCGCCGGATTGCATCCTGCTCGATTTCAACCTGCCGGACATGAATGGGGTGGAGGTGCTGGAGCGGCTGAAGAACGGACCGGCGCGGCTGCCGGCGGCGGTGGTGGTGTTGACGGCGGTGCGAGACGAGATGATCGCGGTCGCCGCCATGAAGAGCGGCGCGACGGATTATCTGCCCAAAGGGGAAGTGGATGCCGGCACGATCGCGCATGCGATCGACAATGCAATCGAGAAGTTCCGGCTGGCTCGCGCGGTGGATGAAGAGCAGGCGCGGAATCGGAGCCTGATTGAGGCGATGCCGCAGGTGGTGTGGATTGCCGGGCCGGACGGCAGGCTGGAGTTCGCGAATTCGAGGTGGTTCGAGACCCTCGGGATCGACCTCGGGCGCTTCAATGACGAAGGATGGGCGCTGGTGGCGCACCCGGATGACCGGGACCGCTCACGCGAACTGTGGCGCCGAGGCCTGGCGTCCGGGAGTACTTTCCAGATGGAGCACCGGCTGAGAAGGCCTCCCGCCGACACGTACCGGTGGTTTCTTACGCGCGCGGCGCCGATTTGCGACGCGGGTGGAAACGTGACGAAATGGTTCGGCACATCAACCGACGTGGAAGAGCAGAAACGCGGCGAGATGGCCATGTACAACAAGCAGAAGCTGGAGAGCCTGGGGCTTCTGGCCGGCGGAATCGCGCACGACTTCAACAACCTGCTGGTGGGGATTCTCGGCGGCGCAAGTCTGCTGGAAGAAGCCCTGCCGGAATCGCACCCTCAGCAGCCCGTGCTGGCCGGAATCGTGAACGCCGCCGAACGCGCGGCGCATCTGACGCGGCAGATGCTGGCCTACGCGGGCAAGGGAAGATTCCTGATCCAGCAACTGGATTTGAACAATCTGGTGCAGAGCACGTGCGATCTGATCCGCGCGTCGATTCCGAAAAATGTAACGGTGACGCTCGAAATGGTGCAGGACCTGCCGCGAGTGGACGCGGATTCGACGCAGTTGCAGCAGGTGATCATGAATCTGGTGCTGAATGCCGCCGAGGCCGTGGAAGAGAGCAGGCGGGGAACGGTTGTGGTGAGAACCGGAGTCCGGACAGCGGAGGGTCCGTCTCCGGAGATGGAAATGGTGGCGGGAGCGCTGCATCAGGGGCGGTATGTGGTGCTGGAGGTTCAGGACAACGGGAGCGGGATGGACGAGGCGACACGGCGGAAAATCTTCGAGCCGTTTTTCACAACCAAATTCACTGGCCGGGGGCTGGGACTTTCCGCAGTGGAGGGTATTCTTCGGGGACACGGCGCCGCGATGGAGCTGAAGACGGGGCCCGGAGAAGGATCGATATTTCGTGTTTACCTGCCCGCGGGCAAGGCCGCCACTGCGGGACTGGCAGAGGAGCCGCAATCCTCACTGAAGCAAAAGGGCGCGGGTACGGTGCTGGTGGTCGATGACGAAGAGATCGTACGGCGAACCGCGCGCCTGAGCCTCGAGAACGGTGGTTTTGACGTGCAACTGGCGAGCAGCGGCGAAGAGGCGATCCGGTTTCTGCTGAGCCATCGGGGCGCCCCGATCTCGCTGGTGCTGCTGGATCTGAGCATGCCGTCCATGAGCGGCAGGGAAGTGATGCAACAGATCCGGCGTTTCGGAATCGAACTGCCTGTTGTGATCTGCAGCGGGTACAGCGAGGCCGAAATATACAAACAGTTCGCCGGACTGGATATCGCCGGCTTTGTGGCAAAACCGTTTACCGCCCGTCAACTCGCGGAGCGGGTGAGCAAAATACTGTACCCTGAGCGTGATCCGGTTCAGTGAGCGATCTGGTGGCCCGCGAAGCCGACACGTTCCTCGACGAATTTCTCCGCGCCGCGGTTCACGACGTTGGGGGGCCGCTGAACCAGGTGCGCGCGCTCGCCGGTCTGCTTTGCGAACAACATAAACACGCGCTTGGCGAGGACGGCGAACGCCTGTGCGAGTACATCGAGACAGCCGCAGCGCGCGCCTCGGCGGTGGTTGAGGCCATCCAGGGGTACTTGAATGTGCCGGGAGAACCAGCGGCAGAGACGCTGGAGGTGGCGGACGTCTTCGAAACCGCGAAGGCGGAGCTCGGGGAAGAGATACCGAACAGCAAAGCAGTGGTGACGACAGAAGCGGCGGGGCGAGTGAAAGGCGACCGACAGATGCTCATCGCGCTCGTACGGGAACTGCTCGGCAATGCGATCAGATTCCGCCGCGCAGAAGGCGCGGTGGTTCGAATCACAGCGAAACGCGGCGATCGCTGGCTGGAGTGTTCCGTGCTTGACAACGGCATCGGAATCCCCGCGGAGAAGGCCGAGATCGTTTTCAAGCCCCTGAAGAAGCTGAACGGCTTCGAGTATCCGGGCGCCGGCATGGGACTGGCTGTTGCGCGGCGCATCGTGAAAGCTCACGGGGGCCGTATCTGGATAGAGGCCGGAGCACATTGCGGAACCGATGTGCGGTTTACATTACCGGCGGCGGACTGAATGGACGACAATGTGCCGCTGGCGCCGGCCGCAACAAAGCTTTCAAAATGAAATAATCTTTTTCCGAACCGCGTAGAGAATCAGATCCGGCGTGCTGTGCAGGGACAATTTCTGCAGGATGTGTCCGCGATGCGTCTCGACGGTGGTGAGACTGATGTTCAGCAGGTTGGCGACTTCTTTGTTTGTACGGCCTTCGGCGAGCAACTGCAGGATCTCGCGCTCGCGCGCGGTCAGCAGATCGTAGGTGTCCTCAAGACCACGCGACTGGAGTTCGCGTACATAATCCTCCTGGAGCAGTTTGCTGAGTTTGCGGCTGACGAAGGAGCGTCCGCGGGCGGCGGCCCGCACGGCTTCGAGCACGTCGGCGCGCGGCGAGTCCTTGAGCAGATAGCCTGTGGCTCCGGCTTTCAGGGCGCGCAGAACGTAGCTTTCGTCCTGGTGCATGCTGAGCATCAGGACGTTGGTGTCCGGCGCTTCGGCGACGATGCGCCGGGCCGCTTCGATGCCGTTCATCACCGGCATCGCGACATCGATCATGGCGACGTTGGGCGAATGCTCCACGGCCATCTGCACGGCTTCCCGCCCATCCCCGGCCTCGGCAACCACTTCCATATCGGATTCGCGTTCGAGCAGGGAACGCAAGCCGTCACGCACTACGGTGTGATCGTCAGCCAGCAGTATGCGAATTCGCATGGTCCTCCGCCGGATCGAGCGCCGCCACCGGCAACTCGGCCGAAATCGTCGCTCCGCAGCCGGGCTGGGAATCGATTTTCAACGTGCCGCCGAGCCGCCGCACGCGCTCTTCCATGCCGAGAAGGCCCAGGCCGCGCGTGTATCTGGGATCAAACCCGCGTCCGTCATCCTGAACCGAAAACCGGACGCGACCGTTCTCCCGCTTCACCGCTACGCGCACGCTTCTGGCCTGTGCGTGGCGCGCCGCGTTGTTGATGGCTTCCTGAATGGCGCGATAGAGGCAGGTGGTGTGTTCTTCGGGAAGCTCATCGCAGGAAGCATCGGCGTCGATGGAGACGTTGAGGCCGCTTCGCTTGGACGTCTCACGCGCCTGCCAGTTCAGCGCGGGCAGCAGGCCGAAATCGTCGAGCATCGAAGGGCGCAGGAGCAGCGCAAGATCGCGAACCTGATTCAACGTGCGCTCCGCGATGTGGCCGATGGCGCGCAGCCGGTCCTCGAGTTCATTCGGGGCCAGAGACGATTCCGCATTGCCGCTTTCCATTAGTATTCCGGAGAGCGATTGGCCGATCTCATCGTGCAGTTCGCGCGCGATGTTCCGCCTTTCATCTTCCTGCGCCCGGACCAGCTTGGCGGAAAGCTGCTGAAGATCGAGCCTCGCCTGGGCGCTTTCCTCGAAACGCCGCTCGAGTTCCCGTTCCAGGCGAAGGGTGGAGAAGATGGTGAGCAGCGCCAGCGCGAGGCCGCCGAGGCAGGTGATGCCGAAGGTGATGAGCAAGGAGCGGCGCAGATTGCCCGCCGAGGCCCCCAGTTGATCCTCGGCGCGGTCCAGTCCCTTCTCATTTATGGCTGCGATGTCATCGGCGATCTGGAGCATGGTGGTGCGGCGGGGTACAAGCTGTTCGTAGAAGAACGAATATCGTTCCCGTTCCGATGCTTTCAGCGACCAGTCGAATGTCGTCTGAATCGCGTCCCAGTATTGGTCGATCTCCTGCCGCATCGAAGTGAAGAAATCCGACTCGGCCGGGTCGACGACCGCGGCATACTGGTCGAGCAGCTTCTTTGTCTGGCTTTCGATCTGATACAGGCGTTCGCGCTGGGCCTGTGCGCCACTCGAGTCCGGAGAAAGAAGATAGTCCCGGACGTAAGTGCCGGACAGGTAAATCTGCGACCGGATCTGCTCAAGAACTTCGAGCCGGGAGAGAAACGCCTTTCGGATGCGGGACTCATCCGCGCGGACGTGGTCAAGCTGCACCAGCGCGATGATCGAGGCCGCGACGATGAATGCGACCAGACCGCCGAAGCCCAGCGAGAGCACGATGGCGGGGCGAATTCTGCGGCGGATTTCGATTTGGCCGGGCCGTCCCTGCGCAATTTCCGCGATACCGTCAGTGTACGAAAAGGGATATTCCTCGAAAATACTGTCCGGACAGGATTGGAGAGAAACGAACAAAAGCGCTATCAATACGATTTAGGAGGGTTACTTTGAAGTCCCGCTATTTGAGTCTTGTTGCCGCCGGCGCGCTTTGCTTTTTCGGCGCGGCCTGCGCGAAAAAGAAAGTTGCGGTAAACACGCCGCCACCTGCGCCGGCCGCTGCTCCCGCGCCCGCGCCGGCCGCCGCGCCGGCTCCGCGGTCCGAATCGCCGGTGAATCACCCGGTGGCCGAGACCAGGCCACGCTATCCTGATGCCGCCACACGCGCGAGAATTGACGAACTGATCGCCCGCATTCAGGATGCATACTTCGATTACAATCGCCATTCGCTGCGGCCGGACGCCGTTAAGACGCTGAATGCGGACGCCACGGAACTGGGCAATATTCTGAAGCAGTATCCGGATTACAAGCTGCAGGTGCAGGGGTATTGCGATGAACGCGGATCAGCGGAATACAACATGGCGCTCGGCGAGGCCCGCGCCAAGTCGGCCAAGGATTATCTTGTGACGATGGGAGTTCCCACCAATCAGCTGACGACGGTCAGCTATGGCAAGGAGAAACAGGTTTGCGATGAGCACGATGAATCGTGCTGGCAGAAGAATCGCAGAGTTCACATAATAGCCCTCGCGATGAACCAATAAAGGAAGACCCCCGTTCTTCTTCCCGATGGCGCATATGCGCCATCGATTGGCTCCGCCCGCCGGTTCTCCCTTTCCACCGGCGGGCTTTTTTGGTTTCACTGGCGTTTCAGACGAGCCGTGATATGAGTAAGTGATCATGATTCACCGCCGGCGCTTTCTTGAAAGCATCACTGCCGCGTCCTCTCTTGCTGTTTCCGGTCTTGCCGGTCTTCAGGTCTCCTCGGAATCTCTTCTGGCGCAAACGCCGGGCGACGCCCCTGACTGGGGCGGACCGGTGCTCGACAACCACCTGCACCTGCGTCGCGGCCTCGACGCAAACATGATCCACATGCAGGGTTGCGGCGTAACCCATGCGGATCTGCTGTCGCGCGATAACTCGGCCGAGCAGGTGCATGCGATTCAGGCGAAATATCCGGGCAAGTTCGTGTGGTCCGCGGGAACCAACGCTGCGAATCC
>DAIDJK010000356.1 GCA_027450225.1 Bryobacterales bacterium
CGGCCAGTTCATCGGCGAGATTTCCATCATCACCGGCGGCACGGCTCTCGCAACCGCCCGCGCCGAAGGGCCCGCCACCGTCCTGCGCTTCTCGCGCGATCAGTTCCGCAAGCTGATCGCCGATTGCCCGGACATCGCCACGCCCATTCTTCGCGCCTTCGCCGCGCGTTCGCGCGAAGTTGACGCCGTCGCCGTACAGCAGGACAAAATGGCCTCGCTCGGCAAGATGGCGGCGGGCCTCGCGCATGAACTCAACAATCCCGCCGCCGCGCTGGTGCGCTCCGCCGCGTCTCTCCGCGAAGTTCTCGGCCGCTTCACTAAACTCGGTCTCCAGTACGATTCCCGCTTGAAAGACGAGCAGCGCCCGATGATCGAGCACCTGCAAACCGAACTTCGCAAAGCCGCCTCGGACCCCGACGCTTTAACCACCATCGAGCGCAGCGATCGCGAAGAGTCGCTCATCGAATGGCTCGAATCGAGCGGCATCGATGACGCTGTCGACATGGCGTCGTCGCTGGTCGAAGCCGGGCTCACCCGCCAATGCCTGAACATGCTGAACGGCGCCATGCCCCCCGAATCGCTCGCTGCCGCGCTCACCTGGATCGAAGCCGACCTCGCCACCAAACAGGTTGCTGACGAGATCGAATCGGCCGCCTGCCGCATCTCGGACCTCGTCCAGGCCATGAAGCAGTACACATATATGGATCAGGCGCAGTTCCAGACCGTCGATATCCACGTCGGCATCGACGCCACGCTGCGCATCTTCGCCCATCGCATGAAGAAAGGCGCGGGCGTTCGCGTGGTTCGCGATTACGACCGCTCCATGCCGCAAATCTGCGCCTACGCCGGCGAACTCAATCAGGCCTGGACCAATCTCATTTCGAATGCGCTCGATGCCATGAACGATTCCGGCGTCCTCACCGTCACCACTCGCCGCGAAGGCGATCAGGCCGTCGTCACCATCGCCGATAACGGCCCCGGCATTCCGCCTGAAGTGCGTGAGAATCTGTTCAAACCGTTTTTCACCACCAAGCGCGCCGGGCAGGGAACCGGTCTCGGCCTCGAAATCGTCCAGCGCATTGTTGTCAATCGCCACCACGGCGCCATCGATGTCCAGTCCCGCCCCGGCGATACGCGCTTCACCGTCCGCATCCCGTTTGAACCGCCCAAAAACCATGAAATGTACTCATCTCGATCAGATTCAGAACGTGAAGCCGCACTCGAAAGGGTGTGAGGAGTGCCTGAAAGCGGGCGACACCTGGGTGCATCTGCGCCTGTGCAAAATCTGCGGCCACGTGGGCTGCTGTGATTCCTCGAAGAACAAACACGCGACCAGGCATTTCCACTCCACGCACCACCCCATCATCCAGTCGATCGAGCCCGGCGAAGACTGGCTGTGGTGTTACGTGGACCAGGTGGCATTCGAACCCCAGTAACTCAGGACAGATTACGGGATTCCCTCAGAAAGCGCGCGAGAGAGAGCTTTGCGGCAACTAACAAGGCGCGTATCGTTGTACTTGTATTCAGCTCTGGGTTGACTAGGCGTTACTATCCTCGTCGTCATATACCCACACCCAGGCTTGTACATACGCACCGTGATCTTCCCCGCGCGACACCGGCGCTCCGGGGTCCACCTCGATGTCTCCCTCGTGGTGGTAGAGTTTGCGTGCTTGTTCTACATACCACTCATCGCTTTTCTGGCTTCCCATGAGCACCTCTCGCTTTAAATGGGAAATCTCTCGTCGAGAATAACCCGCCCTAATCTGGTTCCATCCACAAGCCCGATGGGATTTTTTCCCGCTTCATTGGCTTCGTTGATGGCGGCTTTCGAAAAATGGCTGGTCGTGAGGACCGTGCCCCTGGCGAACGGCTGAAGGCTTCCTCTCAACTCCGCCACCTCCTTGCGACCGACGGAGTGCAACCATCGCTTCGCCTGCACCTGAACGAGCGTAGGTTCAAAGACCCACAGCCGCGCTCCAGTTCTCGCATTGACGTCAACTCCACCGTCCGCGCTGTATTTCGTCACGCAGACGTCGTTGAAACCGCAGTGCACGAGCAGATCTTTCACGAAGAACTCAAACCGCTTGGGATCCATTTCCAGGAGTTGGCGCCGTATACCCTCGACCCGTTCAACTTCGTCTGCCGATTCGTTCTCCGTAACATTCACGATCTCATCGTCATCGGGAACCTCTCCGGAGACCCGTCGCGACGCTGTCAGGACCTCAAACGCCACGATCGCATCGTGCGCGATCGGCACGCGCGGCGGATCCTGATGAATGCGGAACTCAAAGAGCCAAACTTTCCGGACCTTTCCAGTCGCATCTAGCTGCGAATCGGAATAATGGCGCAGGTACTCCAGCAGGCCCAGATATTTCCATCGCTGCGGACCCACGGACTTGTCTCTCCGGTTCGCGACAAGAGCGAATCCGTGTATCGGAAAATTTCTCTGTTTCTGATCGGTTATCCGAATGTTCATGCCGGAGAGCGTTTGTTCTCCCATTCTCCCCGCCGCTGTATAGGTGAGAATGCCGCCCTCCATACGGTCGTGATAAGGGTTCTCGCCGACCACGTGAAGCCCCGGCACTGATGTCATGATGGCGGCTCGCGTTACGTCGCCGTTCTCAGTCAAAGGACGAATGCCCCCTGCGTTGGATACCCTGAGCGATCTGAAGATCTCCTCGTTCGAGTAGAGCTGGTTAACGACTAACGATTCGAGCATCGCGACTCAGTTCTAAGACAATCAGCCTCGCCTTCGCAACGAGATTTCGTAAGCGCGCAGTTCGCGTGGCGACGCCACGCCGGGCAGGCGCGCTTTTTTGAGCTTCATTATAGGTCGCTCGCCAATCGTTCAGTCTATCTTCCGCTGATTCTTCCCTCCGATTCGCGCCCACCGCCCTCCCCCCAAAGGCCTTCCCCTCGTAGAATGCCGGCCCCGACTAGGTTTCGTGCTTCAGGTGGAATACTTTGCGGGCGCTGGCGACAGGCAGAAACAAGGTCCGAGGCGACCCTGGGATCAGCCGGAACTCATGCCGCTGGTAAAATGCAACAGCCGCATCGTTCTTTGCATCCACGATGAGCATGCAGGCGGCAATATCAGCCTCGATCGTTCTGGCCGTGGCATCGGCGAGCATCGCCGCCCCAAGGCCGCGTCCCTGAAAACGCCGGTCGACGGCCAGCCGCCCGATGCGCACTCCGGGTATGGCCGGGTAACGCGGCAATCTTCTGCATTCTTCCAGCGGAAGGTCCGTCATCGGAATGCTCGCCGCAGACAAGGTGTAGTATGCCGCGATTTGACCGGTTGCGGCTTCAATGGCCACGAAGCAGTTGGCCACGTGCCGGCGAATGTCCTGCGTCGCCTGGGTTCGGAGATACCGGTCGAGGACTTCTTCGCCGCAATCGAACCTCCCGCGCTCGTGTGCATCGCCGAGCGGCTCCACCCGAAATGGAGCTTGGCTCATTTCGCGCCGAGAAGTTCACGGCGTCGCCGGAATGCCTTTTTCAGGGCCTTGCCCGGCGCGGGGGGCTTCAGCAGGAGAGCGGCCAGTTCCCGCTGGCCTTCAATGGACAGGCGAATGATCTCGGTCTCCGTGATGGTGCGAGCGGCGGCTTCCTGCGCGGCGGCGACGACAAAATCGCTGACCGAGCGCCCCTGAATTTCCGCGGCGCGGCGCACAACGGCGAGCGCCTCCGGTGCGATTCGCGCTTCGAGACGGGCTGTGCGGCTTTGCTCCGGGGAATGCATTTGCTCTGTCCTGTCTTGAACTGTACGGGTTTCCGCCGTACATGTCAAGCCGCAAAAGCCCGCGCAGGAGCCCCCGAACCACCCCCCGCCAAATTCACGCTGTTCCACTCAGCCTGAATCACAAACCTTCCCCAACTCAATTTCCTTTCTTTCCACCGTCTCCGCCGAGCAAAATCCGTCATCCGCTTTCACCCGTGGTACGTCTTTGGGCGACGTTTATGTCCTCTTCGACCCACCCCATCTCGGAGCGCCGCCTCGCGGCCAACCGCGCGAATTCCCTCAAGTCCACCGGACCGCGCACGGCTGAAGGCAAAGCCCGTTCTTCCCTCAACGCCCTGCGCCACGGCATCACCGGCCAGGTCAGCATCCTCACCGAAGAAGACCGCGCCGCGCACGACAGATTCTGTCAGGAACTCATGGACGATCTCGAGCCGCATGGCTCGCTCGAGCTCCAGTTCGCCTCCTCCATCGCCGAGGATTTCTGGCGCCTCCAGCGCATCCGCGCCGTTGAAAACGACATCCTCGCGCTCGGCTGTTTCTCCGGCGCCGCCGATATCGACGTTGACCACCCCGAGATTCACACTTCGCTCACCCGCGCCCGCACTTTCCTCGATCATTCGAAGGAAATCGAGCGCCTCACTCTCTACGAACAGCGCATCAACCGCGCTATCGAAAAGAACCGCAAGCAGCTCGACGAACTCCAGTCGAAGCGCCGCGGCGCCGAACGCCGCGAAGCCTTTGAGGCTTCCCGGAAACACGCCCCGGCCGCCGCGGCGCCGCCGCTCGCGCGCAAGCCGTGCGCGGTTCCGGCAACCGCCCGCAACGCTCTCTGCACCTGCGGTTCAGGCGAAAAATTCAAGCGCTGCTGCGGAAAATCCGCTCCTTCCGTCCTCGGCGCCCAATCGGTGCTCCCCCATGCTGGCCCGGCAGTCGGCGGCTGCTGAAGACTACTTTTCCCAATCGGCGAGTCGCCGGACGATATCCCTCCGCTTCGCCATCCTTGTGTCCACCCGTCGCGCCGATGGCACTGCTCTCATCCCTCTTGAAAGCCTCGGCCTGAAAAATCCTTGTACTTTGTTCAACAATACGCAACTCGGCCGCCTCACGCTGTCTTCAGCAACCACCGCCCGGCGGAATTTCGCAACGGCGCGCCGGTTCGTGTCTCTTCCATCGTTTCTTCTGCGTCACCGAAAGCCCGGTCGAAAAAACGAAGCCAACCCTCCGGCCGCCGGATAACTTCTCTCAACGGGCCTTCCGCGCCCGCCGCAGCATGCCCAGCACAATCAGTCCCGCCCCGGCCAGCGCCTCTGTACCTGGCTCCGGCGCGGACGAGACTGGCGTCACCGAAGAGACGAGGCTTATGCTGGCCTGCGTGTCAGTCTGGCCGAAACCCGGCGCGATGCCAAACGCGCCCGCTGGCGCTCCACAGGCCAGCGTCGCGGCGGCGCCTTCGCAGGCGATCGTGTTTGCTTCGTCTGTCGCGATGAAATCCAGTGAAGACGCTCCCCCGTTCACGTTGTAAGAGAAGAACGGGGCGCCTCCCGGGGCCAGGCTGCGCAGCGCAGGAAACATCACTGTAAAGCCGTCCGAAAACGTCAGCTGCGCTGTGAAGCTCGACAGATCCGCGTTTTCGATGAACCCGGAGGCTTCCACGGTACCGGTGAAGGACCCGCTCAGGATGCCTGGGGCGCCGGTGTCATCCGTGTACCCCGGCTGAGAGAAGTCGAATGTATCGATCGTGGCGGCGGTCACAGGCATCCGGGCGGCGATTGCGATCGTGGCAATCAGCGTAACCTTCGAGAACGAAAAGCGTTTCATAAACAACTTCCAAACTGATATGCGGAATCCGGCGCTCAGTTCCCTCTTGCCCTTGCTATCGTTCAGTTGTGTCCCTGCGCGCGCTCCTTTTACGGCACGGATACGCATTCCTGTTCCTGTACGTGTTTGCGGTACAGGCAGGTATGCCGATTCCCGCCGATCCGGTCCTGCTTCTCATGGGAGCCATGGCCGGCGATGGCAGATGTTCAGCCCTGCTGGCCATCGCCGCGGGCGCGCTGGCCTGCATCGCCGGTGACCTGATCTGGTACGAACTGGGCCGAAGGAAGGGAGCGCGCATCCTGCGCGTGCTGTGCAAAATCTCGCTCGAGCCGGATAATTGCGTGCGCCGGGCCGAAGAGGGTTTTTCACGGCGCGGCGCCTGGTCGCTGGTTCTCGCCAAGTTCGTCCCGGGGCTGAGTCTGGTGTCCGTGCCGGTAGCCGGCGCCCTCCGCATGAGAGCGGGAACGTTCCTGCTGGCCGACGGAGCGGGTTCGCTGTTGTGGTGCTCCGCCTACGTGCTGGCGGGACGCATTTTCCACCGGCAGATCGACGACGTCATCGCAATTTTGGGTTTGTTTGGTAAACGGGCCGCGCTCGTGGTCACCATTCTGCTCGCCTCGTGGGTGGGCTTCCGGTCCCTGCAGCGCTACCTGTTCCTGCGCCGGCTTCGGGTGAACCGCGTCTCGCCCGCCGAAGCTCACAGGCTCATCGGAGAAGGGCGCGGCTTGAGAGTGGTGGACCTGCGGCACCCTGGCGACATCGAGCGCTCCGGACAGAAGATCGCGGGCGCGCTGGTCATGGCCCCGCAGGACCTTCGCTCGCGAGCCCATGAGATTCCGGCCGCGCAGGAAATTATTCTCTACTGCACTTGACCGAACGAAGCCACCAGCGCCCGTGTGGCGTTGCAATTAAAGAGGTTGGGCATCGAGCGCGTGCGGCCGCTCGAAGGTGGATTCGAAGCCTGGCGGGAAGCCGGACTACCAGTCGAAGCCGTCTCCGCCCAGGAGACGACCGCCAGATGAGCGCCCGGGGCGCGAAGCGCACAAACCGGCTGCAGGAGACGCCTGCTCGGGATTCGTCGCAGCGGCGGGTGAGCGAATGTCATAATCGGAGCTTCGATTCATGCCTATCCGCAGCATGACGGGCTTCGCGCGCGTCTCGCGCCCGACGCCTGCCGGCGAACTCACCGTTTCCATCAAAACCGTGAATCATCGCGGTCTCGACATGCATTTTCACGTGCCGCCCGAATTCGATGCGGCCGAACCCGCGCTGCGCTCGGCGCTGCGAAAACGCGTCTCGCGCGGCCATGTGCAGGTTCAGTTGTTCTTCCGGCGCGCCCCCGTGTCGGGTGGCGAGGCGGCCATCAACGAAGCCCTTCTCTCCAGCTGGCTGGCCGCATTCCGCGCCGCCGCGCAGCGGACCGGTCTCCGTTGCGAGCCCGATCTCAATCAGGCGCTGCGGATTCCCGGCATGATCGAAGCCCGCGCCCCCGAAATGGCGGATGAGGCCCTCGCCGCCGAAACGCTCGCCGCTTTTTCCGTCGCTCTTGAGGATCTGGAGCGCTTTCGCCTCCGCGAAGGCGGCGCCATCGAAACCGAGATACGAAGCCGCACCGCCTCGGTCCGTTCTCTGGTGGATGAAATGGAGTCGATTCGCGGCCGGGCCCTGCCCCATTTTCAGAACCGCCTCCGGGATCGCATATCGGAACTGCTGAATGGCGCGCATCTGGACCCTTCGCGCGTCGCCCAGGAAGCGGCGGTGCTCGCCGAACGAAGCGACATCGCCGAAGAACTTGTCCGCCTTCGCACCCATGCCGATCAGGTGGATTCGCTGCTCGGCGCCCACGGCGAAGCCGGCAAGAAACTCGACTTTCTGCTGCAGGAAATGAATCGCGAGACCAACACCATCCTGTCGAAAACCGGCGGCATCGGCGAACCCGGCCTCGCGTTGACGGACCTCGGTCTCGCCGCCAAAGCCGAAATCGACCGCATCCGCGAGCAGTCGCTCAATATCGAATGAGCACGGTATTCATCATTTCAGCGCCTTCCGGCTCGGGGAAATCGACGCTGGTTTCGCGCCTGCTTTGCGGCGATCGCGGCCTGACCTTCTCCGTTTCCTACACCACCCGCAAGCCCAGAGGCAGTGAAGTCGATGGCCAGGCGTATCACTTCATCGAACGCACGGAATTCGAGTGCCGCCTCCGGAAATGTGAATTTCTGGAGCATGCCGAGGTTTTCGGCAATTATTACGGTACTCACGTCAGCAGCCTCCAGGCGGCGAAAACAGCCGGAAAAGACCTGCTGCTCGACATCGACGTGCAGGGTGCGGCACAATTAAAGAAGCGGATTCCGGACGCGGTCACGATATTCGTGCTTCCGCCCTCGAAGGAAACACTGGAGCAGCGCCTGCGGGCGAGGAGCCAGGATTCCGATGAAGTGATCCGCCGCAGGCTGGCCGATGCGGCCAATGAAATCCGCAATTACCGCCTCTACGATTACGTACTGGTGAACGAAGATCTGGACCTGGCGGAACAAACCCTGATCTCCATCGTCCGCGCCGAACGGGTGAGGAGAGTTCGGGTGGAAGACAAGATCAGGCCGATACTGGAAACCTTCGGACAGGTGGAACCTTAAAGGCGGAAGATCCGCCGGAAGTGATACGAATGTCAGAAACTACGCCTCGCAACAACGCACACTGCTCGATTCCGGACGATCCGGACCAGAGCACCTACCGCTTTATCATTGTCGCCGCCAAGCGCGCGCGCCAATTGCAGAGCGGCCACCGGCCCGTACTGCCCACGTCTTCGAAAAAGCCCACCGTCATCGCCATGGAAGAGGCGCGCCGCGGCCTCGTGAAATATGAGATCCCCATGGACCCGGCGCCGGTGATCCAGGAAGAGCCCGTAACCGGCGAGATCTAGTCTCGCATTCCTTTCAACATGCGCATCGTTCTGGGCGTGACCGGCGGCATCGCGGCATATAAAGCCGCGGAGCTGGCCCGCGCGCTGATTCAGAACGGGCATCAGGTGCAGGCCGTGCTCACGGCCGGAGCCGAGGAATTCATCCGGCCGCTCACCTTCGCCACGCTGACCGGGCAAAAGGTCATCACCGGAATCTTCTCGTCCGCCAGCCCCGAAGCCACTCTCGCCAGTTCGGTCGAACATATCGGCGTCGCCGCGGAACACGAACTCCTGCTCGTCGCTCCCGCCACCGCGAACGCCATCGCGAAATTCGCGCATGGTCTCGCGGACGATTTCCTTTCCACGCTCTATCTCGCCTTCCCGGGCCGCGTGGTCATCGCTCCCGCGATGAACAACAACATGTGGGAGCATCAGGCGACGCGCGCGAACCTCGAAATTCTGCGGCGGCGAGGTCACCTGATCGTCGATCCGGACGACGGATTCCTCGCCTGCGGAACATACGGGCCGGGGCGGCTGGCGGACATCGCGAAAATCCTCGCGGCCGTCCAGGGCAATAATCGGGATTTCGCCGGCGAAACCGTTCTGATCACCGCCGGCCCAACGCAGGAGCCGATCGATCCGGTTCGATACATTTCGAATCGATCGAGCGGCAAAATGGGGTACGCGCTGGCCGAAGCGGCTCTTGCGCGCGGCGCCCGCGTGATTCTGGTGTCCGGCCCCGTTTCGATCGACCCGCCGGCCGGAGCGGAAATGGTGCGCGTGCGAACGGCGCAGCAGATGCGGGATGCCGTCTTCGCGCACCTTGACCTTTCGACCGTCATCATCAAATGCGCGGCCGTGGCGGATTTCCGCCCCACCAGCGAGGCGAAAGAAAAAATCAAGAAGACTTCAGCCCGCATCGCCCTCGAACTCGACCCCACCCCGGATATTCTGGCCGAACTCGGGCGAAAACGCGGTGATCGCCTGCTGATCGGCTTCGCAGCCGAAACCGGGAATCTGCGCGAGGAAGCCCGTCGGAAACTGGAATCGAAGAAGTGCGACATGATCGTGGCGAATCTGGTGGGCGGTCCGGACAGCGGCTTTGAGAGCGACCAAAACGAAGTCCTGCTGGCGCTGCGCAACGGCGAGTTCATCGAGATTCCGAAGATGACCAAACGCGAGGTGGCGGACGAAATTCTCACGCATGCGATCGAACTGAAAAGCGGCGCCGCCCTCGAACAGTCGTCAAAATGACCAAAGACGAGGTTCGCGCCGGGCTGGAGTTTTTTCGGGACCTGGGGATCAAAGACATATACAGGAGACAACCGGCGCCGGCCGCGCCCGTCGAAACCACACGGGCGGAAGAGCCCGCGCCGCATGCCGCGCTTGTGAACATCGCACCGAAGACCGAACTGCCGGGGCTCGCTCCCGAGAACGACACGCTCGAACGCATCCTCTCCGATATCGGCGACTGCACCCGCTGCCGCCTGCACAAAGGCCGCAACAAGCTGGTGTTCGGCAGCGGTTCTTCGGAAGCGAAACTGGTTTTCGTGGGCGAAGGCCCGGGCGCCGATGAGGACGAGCAGGGATTTCCGTTCGTCGGCCGCGCCGGCCAGCTGCTCACGCAGATGATCGAAGGCACCGCCGCGAAGGAAGGAATTCCTCTGAAGCGGCCTGATGTCTACATCTGCAACGTGGTGAAATGCCGGCCGCCCGAGAACAGAACCCCGGAAGCGGATGAAATGGAAATCTGCGGCCAGTTCCTGTTCCGGCAGCTTTCCGTCATTCGCCCGAAAGCGATCTGCGCGCTGGGATCAACGGCGGCCAAAGCCCTGCTGGGCGGCAGGGACGGCGTTACCAGACTGCGCGGGACGTGGCATAAGTGGCGCGACACGCCGCTGATGGTCACTTACCACCCTTCGTATCTTCTGCGCCCTTACAACCAGAATGCCAAACGGGAATCCTGGGACGATCTGAAGAAAGTCCTTCATTTCGTCTACGACTAGTACTCGCACTGATCCCGGTACCATTGGCACTGCAATTGTAAGGGATAAGTCTGACCTGAGCATTCCAGAGTCAAAACAGGGATCTTTCTACATGGCGGCCCAGGCTCAATCGCCCGAGCAGGCAGAACTTACGCGGTTACAGGAGAAGGTGGCGGCTCTCGAGCGATCGCTCGCGGAGACAAACGGCCTTTTCGATGCCTTTATGGCGCAGTTGCCGGGGCTCGCGTGGCTCAAGGACGAATCCGGCAGATACCGCTACGCGAACCAGCCGTTTCTGGACCTGATCGGAGAGTTCCAGACCCGGGTGCTGGGCGCTTCGGATTACGATTTCTGGCCCGCTCCGGTGGCCGAGGCGATTCGCGCCCGGGATCGAGCTGCGCTCGACTCCGGCGCGCCGCAGCGCTCTGAGGAATCACTGCCTTTCAACGACGGGGAGCGGCGTTTCGAGGTGCTGCGTTTCCGTTTCGCGGGCTCGGCAAACGTCAGGTATTGCGCGGGGATCGCCATCGAGATCACCGGCCGCAGGCAGCTGGAGGATTCGCTTCGCCAGGCTCGCGATTCAGAGGAGGCGGCGCGGGCGCAGGCGGTTTCGATGCTGGTCGCCATGCGGAATACCGAAGCCCGCAACCGGCGATTGTTCGAGTCTTCCATCGCTGGGGTGATGCTTTGCGATGGCGATCTGATGCTGGACGCCAACGACACGCTGCTCGGGTGGCTCGGATTGACGCGCGAGCAGATCAACGATTCGCCGCAGGACTGGAGAAAGATCACGCCGCCCCGCTGCAGCGCCGCCGACGAGCGGGCGCTCGCCGAATTGCGGACGGCCGGGAGCTTCGCTCCTTATGAGAAGGAATTCTATACGCGCGGCGGCGCCGCCGTTCCGGTCATCGTCGGCGGAGTGGCGATCGGCGAGCCCTCCGGCGAATACTTCTGTTTCGTCGTGAACATCAGCGAACGGAAGCAGATGGAAGAGAGGCTGCTTCGCTCGCAGAAGCTGGAATCGCTGGGGCTGATTTCGAGCGGCGTGGCGCACGATTTCAACAATCTGCTGGCGACGATTCTCGGCAACTCGAGCCTCGCGACCGACGCCATCTCGCGTGAGCATCCGGCCTTTCGACCGCTGTGCGAAGTGCAGATCGCCAGCCGCAGGGCGAGCGAACTGACGCAGCAGATGCTGGCCTATGCGGGCCGCGCCGCCTTCGCGATTCGCCCGGTGGACCTTTCGACGGCGGTGCGCGAGATCGGCAGCCTGCTCGAGACGACTATCTCGAAGAAGGTGGCGTTCAAGCTGGATCTTACGCCCGGTTTGCCGTATATCGACGGCGACGAGGGGCAGATCCAGCAGATCATCATGAACCTGGTGATCAACGCGTCGGAAGCCATCGGCGAAAACCCTGGGGAGATTCGGGTATCGACGCGCACGCTCGACCGCTTCGAGAACGCGCAAGGCGCCGTGACGCCCGGCCGCTATGTGGCGTTCGAAGTTTCAGACAGCGGCTGCGGGATGAGCGAGGAGACGAAGGCGAGGATTTTCGATCCCTTCTTCACCACGAAGAAGAATGGCCGCGGCATTGGTCTGGCGACTGTGCTGGGCATCGTGAGGAACCATCAGGGCGCGCTGCTGGTGGACAGCCAGCTGGGGCAGGGAACCACTTTTCGCGTCGTCTTCCCGGCCGGAGAATCCCAGCCGGCGGCGCGGCCCCGCGTGGCGACCATGTCCCGGCAGGAATTGTGGGGCACGGAGACGGTTCTGGTGGCCGATGACGACGAAGGCATCCGCCGCATGAACCGCGCCGCGCTCGAGCGCTTCGGGTACAAGGTGCTGCTGGCCAGCGACGGCGAAGAAGCGGTGAGGCTTTATGAGCAGCATAAAAACCAGATCGCCGCCGTGCTGCTCGACTGGGCGATGCCGGTGATGAACGGCGATGAGGCGCTGATGCGAATTCTGGAAATCGATCCGCACGCGCGAGTGCTGATGAGCAGCGGGTACGCCGAGACCGGCGTATTCAAACGCGACGGACGGCCGCTGATCGCCGGCTTTGTGCAGAAGCCTTACACGACGACCCAGATTGTGGAACGGCTGAAGGGTGTGATTTCCGCCCGGCCGGAGCAGAAAGCGGCCGGCGCGTCCTCAGCCGGACTCGATTCCAGATCGATCGATTCCTGAGGCGCACGCTCTTCGGGTGGCCGCGGCGCTTCAGGTGGCCGCGGCGCGCACGGCCCGGCGCGGTGGAATATAATTTGCACACGTCAGAAGCGATGAAATACGCGGCCGTATTGTTTATCGCATGGGGAATGACAGCGTGCTCCCGGACAGATCAGGATCGCGCGAGGGAACAGGCGGAACAAACTCGCCAGGAGGCGCGGCGCACCGCCGATCAACTCCGCCAGGACAGCCGGGAGGCCTTGCATGACGCGAAGGCGGACGCCCGGAAAGCCAGCCGCGAATTGAACAAAGACCTGAACAAGGCCCGCGACAAAGTGCGCGAGGCCGTGAACGCGCCGTCGTCGGGCGACGGCAAGTGATCGCTCGGCTCGGGCGCTCGGGTTCCTGATCCGATGGCGCGAACGAACGCGGGCTCCCGTGGGCTCTCCATTCCTCCCGTACTCGGGCTGGTGATCGCGATTGCGGTTCTGTATTTCGCGCGCGAGATCCTGATTCCTCTCACGCTGGCTCTGCTGATTTCATTCCTGCTGGGTCCGCTGGCCGCGCAGTTCGAGAAGTGGCGCGTGCCGCGAGGCGCGGCCTCCGTGCTGACGGTGGCGCTGGCGTTTTCCGTGGTGGCGGGCGTCGGCTGGGTGGTGGCGAATCAGCTGATGGGCACGTTCTCGGATTTTCCCATGTACGCCGGAAACATCCAGAAGAAGCTGGAAGCGGTGGAAGGCAAGTCCTTCGGGCTGACGCGGGTGATCAGCAGTTTCGAGGAAATCGGGCGTCCCGCGGCGGAGAAACATGATGGCGAGGGCGACCGGAGACCGGGATCGCTGCGGGACGGCGCGCGCGAGGAAACGCCTGTTCCGGTGGAGATCGTTCAGCAGCACAACATGGTGCAGGAGATCCGCGACTATGCGGGCGGAGTTCTGAAGCCCATGGGAATGGCGCTGCTGGCGCTGGTCTTCACGATCTTCATGCTGATCGACCGCGAGAGCATCCGCAACCGTGTTCTGCGGCTGATGGGCGAACAGAGACTGCAGGCCACCACGCAGGCGATGGACGATGCGGCGCACCGGGTGAGCCGCTACATGATGATGCAGTTCCTGGTGAACGCCATGTTCGGCGCGGTGACGGGCATCGGGCTCTACTTCGTGGGCGTGCCGAACTGGATTCTGTGGGGAGTGATGGGGCTCTTCCTGCGCTTCGTGTCGTACGTGGGGCCGGTTGTGGCGGGGTCGCTGCCGCTGATCGTGGCGCTCGGGACGTCGGTTGGATGGCGCGCGCCCGTGGAAGTAGTGGGAGTTTACGTGGCGACGGAACTGGTGACGGGCAACTTCATCGAGCCGCTGCTCTATGGGGTGAACACGGGTCTTTCGGCGCTGGCGATTCTGGCTTCGACGATCTTCTGGGCGTTGATATGGGGACCGGTCGGGCTGATCCTTTCCACGCCGCTGACGGTGTGTTTGAGCGTGTTCGCGCGCTATTCGCCGCAGTTCCAGTTTCTGAATGTACTGCTCGGCGATGAGCCGGTGCTTTCGCCGGACGTGGTGTTTTATCAGCGGCTGCTCGCGCTCGACCAGAACGACGCGTGGACGCTGATGGAGACGCTGCTGAAACAGAAAAGCATGGTGGCGGTGTTCGACGAAGTGGTGATTCCGGCGCTCGCGATGGCGGAACGGGACCGGCACAGCGGCCAGCTGGAACCGCGGCGGGAAGAGTTCATCGTGCAGACGGTGAACGACATGGTTACCGAACTGACCGAAGCGGAGGCGAAGTCCTCCGAGATGCCGCAGCGCGAAGGCCGGGTGCTTTGCCTTGCGGCGGCGGATGCGGCGGACGAGATTGTGGCGACGATGATGGCGCACTTCGCCACCCAGGAGGGCTATCCGGCCATTACGTTTCCGGCGGGCGATTCGACCGAGGAACTGCTGGCGGCGCTGGCCATCCAGCCGAGCGACGTGATCTGCATCTCTTCCGTGCCTCCCTTCGCGGCAGGGCGCGCCAAAGCGGTGGCGAAACGCATTCGGGGAACGACGCGGGGCGCGAGGCTGATCGCGGGCTTATGGACTGCGGCGCCCGCGGGACCGGATCAGGTGGAGCGGCTGAAACACTCGTTTTCGGCGGCGGCGGTGGTGACCAGCCTGGCGGAGGCGCTGGTGGAGCTGCGGGCTGCGGACGCGCCGAAAGAAGAGCCTGCGCCGGTGGCGCAGGGCTGACGCCGGTTCAGAGGCCGCCGGGCCGTTCGCGAACGTCTTTCAGCTTTTCGGCAAGGGCGCGCGCCGTATAAGGTTTCTGGATGAATCCGGCGAGCCCTTTCCCGGTGAAGCGGCGGATGGCTTCCACCTCATTGAAGCCGCTCGAGAGAACCACGGGGATATTCGGATCGGCGCGGCGGATGTGGCGAAGCGCTTCCTCCCCGCTCATCACCGGCATGGTCATATCGAGCACCACCGCGACCAGCCGTTCATGCACCTCGCGGAAAAGGTCCACGCCTTCCTGTCCGTTCTCCGCCACCAGAACGCTGTAGCCATAGCGCTGGAGAGCCGATTTGGCGGCGCGGCGAACGGTCTCTTCGTCGTCGATCACCAGAACCACGCCGGTGCCGGCAAGATCGCGCGCGGGGGC
>DAIDJK010000357.1 GCA_027450225.1 Bryobacterales bacterium
CAGGCCAGAAGGTACAGCGCCATCAACTGCCCTGTATATGTCTTCGTCGCGGCGACGCTCTTCTCCCGGCCGGCGCGCACCAGAATTGCGTGCTCGGCGATGCCCGTCATCGCGCTCTTGGCCTCATTCGTGATCCCCACGGTCAGCGCTCCGGACTTCCGCGCCTGCTCGAGCACGGCATTCACGTCGGTCGATTCGCCCGATTGCGAAATCCCGACCACCAGCGATTCCTTGTAGTTCAGCTTCGCGCCGTAAAGCGTGTGGACGGACGGCGCGGAGAGCGAAACCGGGATTCCCGTTGTGATTTCAATCAGATAGCGGCCGAATTGCGCGGCGTTGTCGGACGTGCCGCGGGCGGCCAGCGCGACGAAGCGCGGCTTCCGGCGCTGGATGAGCGCGCGGAGCTTCTCGGTCCGGTGGAGTTCGGAGGCGAGCGTTCGGGCCAGCGCCTCGGGCTGATGCCGGATCTCTTCGAGCATGCGGGACATTCCAAGTCAGTTTACAAGGGGCGCTTCACGCGGGGTTGCGCGCGCGGATGCATATAATCAAGACAGCGCGGCCGCACCGTTTCCGGGCTGTGGCGCGTCTGAAAAACATACGTCTATGAACAGCCGTGCGAAGTACGCAGTCGTGATGTCCTCCACCGTCCTTGTGGGGCTTCTCCTTTTCGGCGGGGTGGTGACGCGGGGAGCGTCGGCCGAGGACCAGGGCACGGCCAGCAGCAACGTTTACCGCCATCTGGCGGTTTATTCGGAAGTGCTCTCGCGGATCAAGAGCGAGTACGTGGAAGAGCCGGACATGAGCAACGTCACGCTGGGCGCGATGAACGGGCTGCTCGAATCGATCGACCCTTACGCGAGCTATCTGAACGCGACGCAGTACAAGGAGTATCTGAAGAATTTCGACAGCTACCGCGGCGATCTGGGGATGGTGCTGGCAAAGAAATACGGCTACATCACGATCGTGTCCACGGTTCCGGGATCGCCGGCCGACAAGGCGGGGCTGACGACGGGCGATTTTCTGGAGTCGATCAAGGGCATCGCGACGCGCGATATGCCGCTCGCGTATGCGCGGCTGCTGCTGAAGGGCGAACCGGGCACGTCGATCGAGCTGACCGTGCTGCGGCGCAAGCCGGAGCCGCAGAAACTGACGCTGACGCGGGCGGTGATCACGCAGCCGGCGGTCGAATCGAAAATGCTGCCGGAGCAGATCGGATATATAAAGGCCGCGGGACTCGGCGAGCCGCAGGTGAAGGAAGTCGCGGCGGCGGTGGCCAGCCTGCAGAAGCAGGGCGCGACCAAGCTGATTCTCGATCTCCGCTACTGTGCGACGGGCGACGCCGAGACGGGCATCGACCTGGCGGATCTTTTTATCGACAAAGGGCTGATCGCATACGCGCAGGGCCAGAAGTTTCCGCGCAAGGATTTCAACGCGAGCGGCAAGGCGGTGACGAATCTGCCGCTGGTGGTGCTGACGAATCGGGGCACGGCGGCGGCGGCGGAAGTGGCGGCGGGAGCGCTGCAGGCGGACAAGCGCGCAAAGATCGTGGGCGAGCGGACATACGGCGATGCTTCGATCCGGCGCGCGATCACCATGGATGACGGCAGCGCGATCATCCTGTCGGTGGCGAAGTACTACACGCCGGACGGCAAATCGATCCAGGACAACGGGATCACGCCGAATGAGCAGGTGATGGAAGCGGAATCGATGATCGGCGATTCGGATGACGACGCCGACAATGGCCAGCCCGTCGCGCCGAAGAAACCGGCCACGGATGCGATTCTCGACAAGGGCCTCGACGTGGCGAAGAAGCTTTCCTGAACCGGCGGGAGACAGCAATAAAAAAGGCGGCGCGCCGGAATCCGGCAACGCCGCCTTTTTTATTGAGGCAATTACAGCGTCTTCAGATAAGCGAGCAGGTTGGCCTTTTCATCCGCCGACAGGTTGTCCTTGTAGGCGGGCATGCCGTTGCCGCCCGTGTTGATTTTGTCCATCACATTGGCGTCGTTTACCGGCTTGCCGTTCGAATCGAGCTTGCTCTTCTTGAAAAGGCCTTTCAGGCCGGGACCCATCTTCCGGTCCGTGCTGTCGGCGTTATGGCAGACGGCGCAGTTCTGGTCGAATACGTCCTTGCCTTTCGCGGCGTCGCCCTGGGCATAAAGGGAAGCCGAGCCGGCCACTGCGAGAGCGCCCAACATGAAGAAACTTAAAGATCTTCGCATCATGTCTCCTAATCAGACTTGCTTCCCAGTCTACAGGACGGCGCCCGCTCCACAGCCATTCATGAAGATAATTAAACAAGCGTGAAGAAGCTGCGAGCAGTGGTTTTATCACTTCCGGCGATCGTTCTGGCCACGATTCTGATGGCCACCGTGTCCCTGATCACTTCGATCTGGGACCGCACGGGCGAGACGCAGCACCGCGTGGCAAGGGCGTGGTCGAAAATGCTGCTCGCGCTCGGGTTCGTGAAGTGCCGCGTATCCGGCGTTGAGAAGCTCGATCCGGCCAGGAGTTACGTGCTGGTTTCGAATCACGCGAGCTATATGGATACGCCCGCCGTGCTCAGTTCAGTTCCGCTGCAGTTCCGGTTTTTCGCGAAGAAAGGGCTGTTCCGCATTCCGTTCCTCGGCTGGCATCTGCAGCGTGCGGGGCATTTGCCGGTTTACCGCGGCGATGCGCGGGCTTCGCTGCGGACCATGTCCGATGGGGCGAAACTGATTCGGGACCGGCACGTCTCGGTGCTGCTGTTTCCGGAAGGCGGGCGGTCGGAGAAACAGATGCGGCCGTTCCGTGAAGGCGCCGCGTATCTGGCGATCAAGGCGGGCGTACCCGCCGTCCCGATCGGTCTGGTGAATACGCGCCAGGCGCTGCCGATGCATTCGACCGTGATCCGGTCTGGGACGATCGAAGTGCGCATTGGCGATCCGATCGATACGAACGGCATGAGTCTGCACGACCGCGGACGCCTGAACGATGAACTGGAACAGCGGGTGGCGGACCTGGCCGGGGAACCGCGGCCGGTGGCGGCCCAGGGAACCGCATAAACTGAATTCATCCGAATGAATCCAGATACGATTCCGGAACTTCTGCGTTCCGCCGCCGACCGGTGCGCGCACGGGCTGGCCCTGCGGCAGCCAGCCGGCAAAGATGTGAAGACCTGGAACTGGAGCGAATACCTTCAGGCGGCCGAGGAGATCGCGGCGGGTTTGAACGCGCTGGGGATCGCGAAAGGCGATCATGTGGCGCTGTGCTCGGAGACGCGGGCGGAGTTTTACCTGGCCGACCAGGGCATTCTGATGAACGGCTCGGTGGCGGCGGCGCTCTATCCCAGCTATCCGGCGGCGGAACTGCTGAAGACCATTGCCATGGCGGAAGCGAAAGCGCTTTTCGTGGAAGACGCGAAGACGTTCACGAAGCTGCGGGGCGCGAACGTAGGGCATTTCATTCTGCTGACGGGAGAAGCCGAAGGCGCGATTTCGCTGGCGCAGTTGCGCACGCACGGACGGTTCTCGCGCGAAGTGGGCGCCGACGACGGAGCGATTCTCTACCTGACTTCGGGCGCGACGGGCGACCCGAAGATGGTGATGGTGACGCACGGCGCGGTGCTGGCCAACGTGAACATGGGGCCGGAGGTGCTGCCGCTCTCGAACGAGGACATCACGGTGGCGTTTCTGCCTTCGGCGCACATCGCGCAGCGCGTGGTGGTGGAGATGCTGCCGATCCGAAGCTGCACGGCGGTATCGTTCGCGGAAAGCCTGAGCAAGCTGCCGAACGAGCTGAAGGCGGTAAAGCCTACGTGGTTTCTGGCGCCGCCGCGCGTGTGGGAGCGGATGTACACCACGATCCGGACGGAGATTCTGAAGCGGCCGCCACTGGCGCAGAAGGCGTTTTATGCGGCGCTCGGGCTGGGGCTTGGGGCGGCGAAATACAAGCGGATGGGAAAACCCGTGCCGCTGCGCATCCGGGGGCCGCTGAAGCTCGCCGATCGCCTGATTTTCGCGAAGATTCGCGAGCGGCTGGGGGGACGCATCCGCATTGCGGCGTCGGGCGCGGCGCCGCTGGGAGCCGAGCTGGCCGAGTTTTACGAAGCGATCGGGATGCCGCTGATCGAGGGCTACGGACTCACCGAAGGCGGGGTGACGGCGTTGAATCCGTTGGATGCGCCGCGGCCGGGCAGCATCGGCAGGGCATTGCCGGGAGTGACATTCCGCATCGCGGACGATGGCGAGATTCTGATCCAGAGCCCCACGCTTTCCCGCGGCTATTTCCGCGACGACGAGGCGACCGCCGAAGTGATGCGCGATGGCTGGCTGCACACCGGCGACGTGGGGATGATCGATTCGGCCGGGTACATCTACATCACGGGGCGCAAGAAAGAACTGATCGTTTCCTCGAACGGAAAGAAGATTTTTCCGTCGCGGGTGGAATCGATGTTCAAGTTCGAGCCGCTGATCAGCCACGTGGTGCTGGCCGGCGACAGACTTCCGCATCTGGTGGCGCTGTTCACCATCAACACGCAGGTGGCCGAAGCGTTGCCGGACGCGAAGACCGGAAATGTGGCGCTGCATGAATCCCCCGCCGTGATCGCGGAAGTGCAGAAGATCGTGAACCGGATCAATCAGCAGCTGGCGGCGTTCGAACAGGTGAAGCGGTTCCGCATTCTGCCGCGTGACCTTTCGATCGAAAGCGGCGAACTTACGCCGACGATGAAAGTCCGGCGCAAGCAGGTGCTGGCGAACTTCAAAACGGAGCTGGACGCGCTGTATGGAGTGAGCGCGTCCGGCC
Organism: Bryobacterales bacterium; assembly: GCA_027450225.1. GTDB lineage: Bacteria > Acidobacteriota > Terriglobia > Bryobacterales > Bryobacteraceae > BOG-234. Next base: position 4,786 of record DAIDJK010000357.1, read on the forward strand.
GCGGCGGCGAGTGATCCGGCTTACGGCAGCGAAATTGCACCCGTGAACGCGTGCCGGTTGACACGGTCGGAAACAGCGAAACCAGCAAGCGGCAGCGGCCGGATGGGCCGGTCCGGAACGAAGGCGAAGGCCGGGACGCGGAAGCCGAAGAGCTGATTGCGCCCGAACTGACGGAGCGCGAAAAGGAAGAAGCCGAGCAGCGCACGTCGGTGAAAGCCACCGTTGTGCACGAGGCGGTGCGCCTCGATGGGGATGCGGAACTGGAGCGCTCGTTTTCCGGGCTGGCGTCTTCGGGACTGGCCGCAGGTCTGTCGATGGGCTTCTCGTTCATCGCGGAAGGTTTGCTGCGGCGTTACCTTCCGGATGCCCCGTGGCGGCCCCTGATATCGAAATTCGGGTATTCGCTCGGATTCCTGATCGTAATCCTCGGGCGGCAGCAATTGTTCACGGAGAATACGCTGACCGCTGTGATTCCGGTGCTGGCGAGGCGGACGTGGAAATCGCTGGCCAGGATGGTGCGCCTATGGGCGATCGTTTTCGCGGCGAATATGCTGGGCGCCCACATTGTGGCGTGGGTTCTGGGGAACACGCAGGCCTTCAGGCCGGAAGTGCAGAATGCGTTTCTCCAGATCGCGCAGGAGACGATGAGCGTTTCGCCCGCGGACGCGCTG
>DAIDJK010000358.1 GCA_027450225.1 Bryobacterales bacterium
GGGCGTTATAGATATTCCACAGTTCGGGCCGCTGATTTTTCGGATCCCACTGCCCGAATTCGTCGCGGAAAGAGTAAACGCGTTCCTTGGCGCGGCTCTTTTCCTCGTCGCGGCGCGCGCCGCCGAACGCGGCGTCGTAGCCCCCTTCGGCAAGCGCGTCCAGCAGCGAGCGCGTCTTCAGCAGTCCGCAGCACTTCTGCGTTCCCAGCCGCAGTGGATTCGCGCCCTGATCGATCGCTTCCTGGTTGATGTGCACGATCAGTTTCGCGCCGATGGATTTCGTGAATTCGTCGCGAAACTGAATCATTTCGCGAAATTTGTAAGTGGTATCGATGTGCAGCAGCGGGAACGGAATGGGGCCGGGATAAAACGCCTTTTGCGCCAGCCGCACCATGCAGGACGAGTCCTTTCCGATGGAATAAAGCATGACCGGATTGGAGAACTCGGCCGCTACTTCGCGAATGATATGAATGCTCTCGGCTTCAAGCAGATCCAGATGGTCCACGGGTGAACTTCCAGTTTACCTGATTCCCCTCATCCCCATCGGGATGCAGGACAATCAAAACGTCGCGTAGAGCAGGCGGAGACCCGCGATGAACACCGGGCCGTAGACGGCGTCGATCACGTACCAGCCGAGCAGCAGACCGGCAAACGAGAATGACCGCAGCCGCGAGCGGAAATCCTGGAGCCGGAGGGCGCCGGAACGGGTGGCGAACAGCCCGAGTACGCCATAGCCATCGAGCGGCGGAAATGGCAGGAGGTTGAAGCAGCCGAGAAGAATGTTCAGTGAGAAGCAGACGCTGAGCACCACCGCCACGCCTTCCATCACGCCGCCCGGTTGCGCGGTCGCCACCACCGCCATATAAGAAGGCTCCACCGGCACGAACACGCGCATGGCGAGGCCCACCCGCATGATGATTCCCGCCAGAATCGCAAGCGCGAAATTGGTTGCCGGACCCGCCAGCGACATCCATGCGGCGCGCTTCGGATGCTCGCGCGACCACTCCGGATTATAAGGCGCGCTGGCCCAGCCGATCAGGCCGGTCTGCGTCAGAATGCCCACCAGCGGCATGAGGATCATGCCGAACGGCTCGCGCCGAATGTGCGGCAGAGGATTCAGCGAGACCTGGCCGGCGTCCGAGGCCGTCCGGTCGCCTCCGAGCATCGCCACCAGCGAGTGCGCGGCTTCATGACACGTGGTCGAGAAGAGAAAAACGATGTACTCGATGAAGCCGAACGCGATCAACTCGGAGGACATTGAGGGTTTTCAGAAAGCTGCGGCGGCAAAGGCTCGAATGAGCCAATGATCTTTCAGTTTATCGTGGCAAACCTTATAAGCCGCTTACCGTCTGATCCGCGGCCGGACGCGGAATCGTATGTACCAGCCGCCCTGAACTGATCCGTCTTTTCACCGTCTTGCAACGGCATGCACAGATCGTTCAGAACGTAATCTTCCCCGCAAAGTCGATCACTCGCGAGCCTCCAGCCCCGGTCACCAGACCGAATGCGGAACTCCCCAGCGTCGTATTCGGATTTGAGAACTGCGGAGTGTTGGTCGCGTGGAACCACTCGCTGCGGATCTCGAGGCCAACCCGCTCCGTCAGAGTGAATCGCCGGAAGATCGATGCGTCGAGATCGAAGAAGTCCGGTCCCGAGCTCACGTAATTGCCCACGTTCCCCTGCGTGCCCGCCGCGGGAAACGAAAATAGCCCCGTGTTGAACCATGGCTGGGCGCCGACTCCATACAGCTTCTCGAACGGCCCATTGATGTTCGGAAAAGCCTGATTTCCGGGCGTGTTGAAGCCGGGGCAATTGCAGGAGAAGTTAAGCGGGAAACCCGTTGTGAACTCCCATACTCCGGCCAGCTCCCAGCCGCCCAGCACCGCCGCCCGCAAGCCTTCCGTGGCTAGATGGCTACCCTTGCCGAAGGGCAGCCGCCAGGTGAAGCTCTGGTTCAGGATATGGGTCTGGTTGAAGTCGGTAGCAGCCCAGTTTCGCCGCTGGTTCACATAGTCCGGCAAGCCGTTGACGTAGTCGCCCGCTTCCTGCGCATAACCCAGCGCGCGGCTCCAGGTATAAGACGTTGTGATCGTGTAGCCTTTTGCGAAGCGATGGTCCAGCTTGATCTGCATCGAGTTGTAGCGGGAGCTGTAACCCGAGAAATAGTAGGTGGTTCCCGCCGTGCGTCCGAAGGCCTGATACTCGGGCTGACCGGCCGCACCCAGCCCATAAGCCGTCGCGGCGTTCAGATTCATGGCGACCGGCGTATCCACGCCACGGTTTCCTACATATGCGATATCGAAGGTCCAGTCCTGCGGAAGGCGCCGTTCATAGGCCATATTCCAACTCATCAGGTAAGGGTTCTTCCAGTGTGTGTTGATGGCGTAGTAACTCTGGTTCAGCAGCGCCGGCGTGTTTGCCGGAATAATACCGCTCGAAGGCAATACAAATGGAGGCAGCGCCGGAAAGCCCCCGCTGAATGACGCGGTCTGCGTGCCCGAGATCACCGCCGGACCATAGCTGCTCAGATTACTGATCTGCTGCGTCGGTTCAATCGGATAGTTATAGGCATAAAGGTCGATCGGGAACGACATCGTGCTCATCCCGAATCCAGCCCGGATCACGCTTGTATTCGACAGCCGGTAAGCCAATCCGGCGCGCGGCCCGAAATTGTGCCAGTCCGGCTGCATTCCCAGATTGCTCGGAATGCTGCCGATGCCCGCCAGTTCGAGCGAATTGGTCCCGGGATTATAGTTCGAGAAGCCGCCCGCAAAGTGCGGCGTAGGTGGCGCATAGTATTCCCAGCGCAAGCCAAGGTTCACGGTCAGCTTCGGCGTAGCCTGCCATTTGTCGCCAACGTAGAGGAATGTCTGGTTCTGCCGGTAAGCCGGAAAGATGTTGGCATAGCCCCGATTGATGGATGTCGGCACGCCGAGCAGGAAGTCGGCGAAGTTGTTGGCGAAGTTAGCCGCCGGGCCGCCGTTCAGAGAGGTAGGTCCGGCCCCGAAGTTGAAGGCGCCCATCGGCTGGCCTACCAGCAGCAGATCGTCCCGCACGCGATGGTAATCCACGCCCCACTCGATCGTGTGATTGCCCGCCACCTTCGTCCAGTTGTTCACGAATTCGATGATCGTACCCGCCCGCACCCACGGCAAAGATCCAAAGACGCCCACCATAGGATCGGAAAAGCCTTCGCCGGTGATCGCCGTCAGCCCGCTCGTGAATGCGCTGATGTTCGCTCCCGGAATTCCCACCTGATTCGACAGCGCCTTGCCGTAACCGGCCCCGTACGCGATGTTGTCGAACCGGCTGACTCCGGCCCGCGCTTCGGAGAGCAGCGAAGGAGAGAAGATGTGGGACCAGTTCATGCCCGTCGAATAGGTCTGGTCCGTTCCGTTGCCTTCCACTCCGCCTATACCGCCGCTCGGCAGGGGACCGCCGGCGTCGCCCCATATCCCCGGTTGCCGCAGAGTCGGATTCTCATAGCTGAATCTCACCGCCAGGTGATCGTTGTTGCCGAAATACTGGTCCAGCTTGGAATCCACATCGGGCGTATCCTGGATAAACTCGCTGCCCGTCAGATAGTTATTCTGAAAGCGCAGCGCGCCCGCCGCGTTCAGGTTGTTGTTCGGCGGACCTACGAACGCGAGTATCTTCTGCGCGACCGGACTGATCCGGCTCGAAGGAATCACGTTTCCCGGGAATTGCGTTCTCCCGGTGCCGCACAGTTTCGTATTCCCGCCCGGCAGGCAATCCGCCATATCGCCCGTCGCCGGATCGTAGATGGGAGCGAGCCCCGCCGAGCTGAAGTTGCCCCCGCGGATGTCCATGGTCGGGATGCTGATCTGATAGAACTCTCCCGTGCGCTGCGGATGCTCCTGGAAGCTGGCGAAGAAGAAGGTCTTGTTCTTTCGGATCGGTCCGCCGATGTTGCCGCCGTACATGTTATCCACAATGTGCGGGAAGTGATAAGCCTGGCCGTTCGCGCCCGTGGCGAAGAAGTTTCTCGCGTCCAGCTTGTCGCCCGTGAAAAACTCATAGGCTTCGCCGTGGAACTCGTTGCTTCCCGATTTGAGCATCACGTTCGTCACCGCGCCCAGCGCTGATCCCTGCTCGGGATCGTAATTGCTTGTCGTGATATCCACCTCACGAATTGCCTCGATCGGCGGAATGTAGATCTGCAGCAGGTTCGTTCGCTGATTGTCGTCGATGCCTTCGATATCGAAATCGTTATACAGGCTGGAGTTGCCGTTCACGGTAGACGCCATGCTGTTCTGCGGATTGAAGAACGTGGAAT
>DAIDJK010000359.1 GCA_027450225.1 Bryobacterales bacterium
CCACTACCGTAAACGGCAGCCCGCTTCGCAGAAAGAAGTTGCTCGAAAGCGTCCATCCTCCGAAGACCCGGTTCGGCCCCCACTTCATCCGCGCCATGCGGAAAACGTCCGTCAGCATGAACGTCCCGTTGAAGTAGTGCCGCACGTCGTAATCGGAGCTGCCGTAGTTGGCCCGGATGTTGAACGGGTTCTGTGGCGTGGTCACGCTGGTGTTCGTCGCCAGTATTCCGAACGGCTCGTTGGTGATGCCGCCGTTCGAAACATCATCCAGCGCATGGCTCCACGTGTAGCTCAGCTGATAGGTGAATCCATTCGAAACCCGCCGCGCGAGGCTTACCGTCAGCCCGTTGTAATTCGCATTGCCGGCGGAAAGATACTGGGTCACGGTTCCAAGGGCGGCGTTCGGAGGCGCGGCGGGCAATCCGGCAAAGCCGCCCGGGCACGCAGCCGGGGGACAGTAACCGTTCAAACCCTGGTCGCCTATCGGGATGTGCTCGCCATGCATCCCCGAATAGTCCACCGTCAGAACCGAATTGAATCCGATCGCCTGCTCGATCTGGAAATTCCACTTGTAATAGGTCGGCTGATCGAACCTGCCGGGGAAGTTGAAGAAGTTCGGAGCCGCAAATCCGGGCACCAGCGCCGAAAGCGAGTTGAAACTCGCCCCCGAACGGAAGTTCGCCAGCAGCGCCTGGTTGGCCTGGGATGCCGTAGTGAAAAGGCTCCCCGGCACTCCCGGCGCAATCGCGCCGTTGCCCACCGTGAATGCGTTGAACGTCGGCGCGTTGAATGCCGCATCCTCCGCAAGGCCGCCTGGAAGCTGGTCCGCGAATACGCCCGCGCCGGTTCGAATCACCGTGCTGTGATTCCTGAACGGCCGGTAAGCGATACCGACCCGCGGTTCCCACACCACCGCCTGCGTACTCGGGTAGGCGTTCGCCAGCCCCGATCGAATGAACTGGTTGTATGGAGTATTCGCGGCGCCCGGATTGGGCGCGCCATTGAACGTGGTCGTCAGTTGCGAAAAGCAGTTCGTCTCGCACGTGGGGTTGGCATAGTGTTCCAGCCGCAGATTCAGAGATACCGTCAGAGCGTCGGTCGCCTTCCAGTCATCGGCGATATAGCCGCCCAGCGTATTGAATCGCATCCCCTGTTGCGGAGATGTCGGAAATGCCTGGTTCAGAGATGTATTGGGCCCGCCGCCATTGAAGAAGTCGAGCAGGTTCGTCGTGATCGCCCCGTGAATCGGTCCACCGATCGATTCGAAATCGAGGTCCGTAATCGTGTCGTGCAGCCAGCTCACGCCGGCCCGGATTGTGTGCTTCCCGTGGATCCACGAGAAATCGTCAAGCACCTGATACTGGAAGACCCGCCGTCCATTCGGAAAATAGAAATTCCCCGGTTCGCCCCACGCGCCCGCGCTCGCCAGTGTGCCGCCTGAAAAATTGATCCACGTCGGCAGCGCGGCCAGTTGTCCCGCCGGATTCGCGGGTGAAAACACCGCGGAGTAATACAGCACTGAACCATTCAACTGATTCACCGCGTTCGCGCCGAACGAGTGAATCTCGGAAACCTGCCCGGACATCTGCGGCTGCAGGCTCTGGGCGTTGAACGTGGACCCGAACGGGCTCGTATAGGTCGGCTGGAAGCCGTTGTCCCGCAGCACGCGAATGTAGCCGCGGTCCGATTGGCTGAAGTTATGGTCCACGCGCGCGGACCACTGGTATTCCCGGTTCGTATTCGGAGGCGTGGTGCGGAACTGCAATGCGCACGGCGCGCCGCCGAGCAGCGGGCTTGAGAACGTGCCGCATCCCCCATTCGCCACCGGCGTCGCCCCGCCCGCGCCGGAGGCGTTGTTGTAGATCGCAAACAGCTGCTTGTAGAACGGAATCTCATCCGCGTGTCCCACGGCGGCCAGATTCGTCAGCGTCGCAGCCTGGAATTGCGGGCTCGGTATCAGAGTCAGCGCGCTCGCCGTCGGAAGTACGTTGCGCAGTCCTTCGTAGTCCACGTCGAAGAATGTATGGTCCTTCCAGACGGGTCCGTTCACGTCGGTCTGCCACTCATTGAAGTTGTTGAAGGGCGTGGGCGCGCCTACCTGGTTACTGAAGAACTGGTTCGCGTTCAGCGCCCGTCCGTTCCACATGTAGATCCCATCTCCATGGAACTGGTTCGTGCCCGATTTGGTGATGTAGGTGACCTGCGCGCCGGCATATTGGCCATATTGCGCCGAGTAGGCGTTGGTGATCACGTTCGCCTCGGCGATGTCGTTCGATCCCAGTAACAGGTTTGAGGCGCCGCTGTTGTTTAAATTCAGGAACGGGTCGTTGTAGTTCTGCCCGTTGACAGTAAAGAGGTTGGAAGTGCCCGGCATTCCGTCCGAAGAGAAATTCCCGTAGCCGGACTGCGTATTCATCACGATGCCCGGCGCCGTCTGTGCTATATAAGTCATGTCGCCGCCGGGGTTCGGCATGTTCTCCACTGTCGCGGCGTTGTAATTGGTTGTCACATCCGCGTTCTCGGTTTGAATTACTGAAGAATTTTCAGTAACAGTCACTTCCTGCGTGGTTCCCGCAAGCGCGAGCTGGAAGTTGCCTGCGGTCGGCTGGCCGGCTGTTACCACGACGCGATTCTTTCTCGCCGGCTGAAAGCCTTTCGCCGTAACATCCAGCTGGTAAACGCCGGGCGCTACAAAGCCGATTCGATAACTGCCGTCTCCATTCGTAACTGCTCTTTGAGAAACATTGGTGCTTGTGCTCGTCAGCGTCACCGCGGCGCCCGGAACAGCCGCGCCGCTCGGATCGGTGAGGATTCCCGTAACGTCGCCGGAGGTGATGGATTGGGCCACGGCGATCGGGCTGAACGCCGCCGCAAGGAAGATGGAAGCGGCGACTGCGCGCGTTCTTCTGAAACTCATGAACCTGCTCCTCGCTGGAAAGACTTCTGGAACGCGGATTGGGAGCGTCGTGGCCTGCAATTCGCGCCTTCGGAACTTCCCGGCGAGTAGCATGCGCCCGGCCATCAGGTGCAAATGGTCGGGCGCCACGTGCGCTCAAGTGCGCCACCGCCGAATCCACGCTTCGCATGTTGTTGCCGGTGACGAAGTCGGGCTTCAGCCGGTACGTCCCCGCTCCATAAGCGGCAGCCTGAGGTCTTCGCCCTGGCTCTGACGCCGGTGCCGTTCTTTGAAAATCCGAATCCCGGAATTCCGATTTGCGTAACGCGGCGTTCGAATTGCCGATAGCTCTTCAAAGCGTGAAAGAACACGCGTTATTGGTCGAAATTCAGCGTTTTCACGCGAGGACTGCGCTATATGACACGATTTCCCGCCGTCGATCCGATTCCGCTGCCCGCGCCTTTATGGCTTTTTAAACTGCTCCACAACGTCACGTTCATCCTGCACCTCGGCGCCGTTGAAATGATGATCGGCGGCCTTATCCTGGCGCTGCTTCTCTCCGTTGCCGCGCGGCGGCGATCCTCGCCCGAAATGCTGCAGGCTTCCGGCATGATTGCGCACCGCCTGCCCACCGTGATGGCCTTCGTCATCAATCTCGGCATCCCGCCGCTGCTGTTCGCGCAGGTGCTTTATGGCAGAGCCCTGTACACGAGTTCCGTGCTCATCGGAGTCTTCTGGATCTCGGTGATCTTCCTCCTGATGGGCAGCTACTACGGCCTGTACTTTTCCGCGAAGCGCGCCGAAAGCAAACGCCGCTGGCTCGCGCCCGGTCTCGCCGCTCTGTTGCTGATCCTCACCATCTCGTTCATCTACAGCAACAACATGACGCTGATGATCCGTCCCGCCGTCTGGCAGTCCATGTATCGAGCCAGCCCGGCCGGAGCGCAACTCAACTCCTCTGATCCCGCGCTGCCGTTCCGCTGGCTGTTCTTCATCGCCGGGTCGTTTCCTGCCGCCGGAGCCGCACTCATGCTGCTGTCCTTGCGTCAGCGCGCCACCGATCCGGTTCGGCCGTTCCTCATGCGGCTCGGCGGCTGGTCCGCCGCGGCCGGCATGGTGCTCGAAGCCATCTGCGCTTACGCCACAATCAGCGCGCAACCGGCGGAAGTCGTCGGCGGCATCATGATCAGTCCGCTTTATGCCATCTCCGCCTGGCTTTGGGTTGCCACGGCCGCCATTTGTCTGCTGGCTGGTGTTGCGGGCGCTTCTTCGAGGTCCCCAGGCGCGCTGATCGCGTCCGCCTCGGCGCTTGCCGTGTTCCTCAACATCGCTTCCACCGTTGAAATCCGCGACGCCATCCGGGACCTTACGCTCCGCGCCGCCGGCTTCGATGTCTGGAACCGGCAGGTGGTCACCAACTGGTCCGTCGTCGGTGTCTTTCTGGTCTTGTTTGTGGGCGCAGCCGCCGCCATCGCCTTTCTGATCGGCGTGGTCGCGCGTGCGCGCCGCGTGGAGGAGAAATATGCCTGATTCCGCAGTTACCGCCAGCCAGGAAAACCTGGGGTCCGCGCCGGATAGCCGCCGCGCCCTGCTCAAAATCGGCGTCGGCGCCATGAGTACCTGCTACGCCGCCGCTGTCGCCTATCCCGTTTACCGCTATCTCGCCGCGCCCGCCATTCGCGCCCGCGAGCAGGGGCAAATCACTGCGGTATCCATCGCGTCAAAGGACCTTCCCGGGCCAAACTCCGCCACCATGTTCCTGTTCGGCTCACGCCCGGCCGTTCTGATTCACCACGCCGATGGGCGCTACAACGCCTTCGACGCCGTCTGCTCGCATCTCGGCTGCACCGTGCGCTTCGAGCCGCAGAACCAGCGCATCTATTGCCCCTGCCATGGGGGCACCTATGACATGAATACAGGTGAAGTGATCGCCGGGCCGCCGCCGCGGCCGCTCAAGCCTTATCGCGTGGAGGTGACCGATGGCAACGTCGTTATTTCCAGGACCTGACCGCACTCACCACGGACGCGTCTACGGCTGGGTCGATGAGCGCCTCGGCCTTTCCGAAATACTCGCGCTCGCCAGACACAAAACCGTGCCCCAGCACAAGCATTCCTTCTGGTACTTCTGGGGCGGCCTCTCGCTGTTTTTCTTCCTTCTGCAGATGCTTACCGGCATCCTGCTGCTGGTCTACTTCCGGCCCGGCAAAGACGCTTACGAATCGGTCCGCCAGATCACCTACGACCTCGATTTCGGCTGGCTCATCCGCTCCGCCCATTCCTGGTCCGCCAACCTGATGGTCTTCGCCGTCTTCGTGCATATGTTTTCGGTCTTTTTCATGAAGGCTTATCGCAAGCCCCGCGAATTCGGATGGTGGTCCGGTCTGGCGCTGCTCGGCCTCACGCTGGTGTTCGGCTTCAGCGGCTATCTCCTGCCTATGGACGAACTGTCCTATTTCGCCACCAAAGTCGGCCTTCAGATCCCTGGCATGATTCCCGGCGCCGGACCCGTCATCACCGATATCATCCGCGGCGGCATGGACGTCGGCGAAGCCACCGTCCAGCGCTTCTTTGCGCTGCACGCCGTTGTCATGCCGATGCTGTTTCTGCCGGTGCTGATGTTCCATCTCTTTCTGGTCCAGCGTTACGGCAACGCGCTTCCTCCGGGTGAAGAATCCGTGCCCTTGCCGGAGCGCCGCAGCGTTCCGTTTTTTCCGAACTTCTTCGCCATGGATCTCGCCATGTGGCTGATCGCCCTGAACGTGGTGACCATTCTCGCCACCTTGTTCCCGT
>DAIDJK010000360.1 GCA_027450225.1 Bryobacterales bacterium
CTTCTCCACGCCGCCGTTGAAGAAGTAGGTCACGTGCGCGTACTTTTCGGTCTCCGCCACCCGCAGGTTCTTCCAGTTCAACTGCCCGCAAACGAACCCAAGGATGTTCTCGAGCGGTTCGCGCCGCAGCACGAACGGCGCGTCAAGCGTCTTGTCGTATTGCGTCATGGTCAGGAACTTCAGGTTCTTCGGAACCAGGTTCCGCGCCGGTTTCTCCAGCGTCGCGCTGGTCAGCGCTTCCGTCATCTCTCGTCCGCGATCGGCGCGGAAGTTGAAGAAGAAGCAGGCATCCTCATCGCGGATCAGCCCAATGGGTTCGTTTCGCGAATCGACGATCGTGACCGGCTCGACAAACTCATCGGTCACGCCCTTTTGATACGACCGCTGAATCGCTGCCACCGGATCTGTCAGCTTCTCGCCATTTCCCAGTACCATCGCGCCAAACGCGCGCTCGATGCGCTCCCAGCGCTTGTCGCGGTCCATGGCGTAGTAGCGGCCTTCCACCGACGCCACCTTGCCCACGCCGATCTCGCGCAGCTTCCGCTCGAGTTCGCGCATATAGCCGATCCCGCTCTCCGGCGGCGTATCGCGGCCGTCCATGAAGCAGTGCACGAAAACCTGCTCCACGCCCTCGCGTTTCGCCATTTCGAGCACGGCATAGAGATGCGTCTGCAGCGAATGCACGCCGCCATCGCTGCACAGCCCCATCAGGTGCAGCCGCCGGCCCGCGCGCGCGTAATGCATCAGGTCGAGCAGCAGCGGATTCTGAAAGAACTCGCCGGTGGCAATCATCAGGTCGATGCGCGTCACATCCATGTGAACGACGCGCCCCGCCCCGATATTCAGATGCCCCACCTCGCTGTTCCCCATTTGTCCTTCGGGCAGCCCGACATATGGCCCCGAGGTATGCACCAGCGCGTTGGGAAAATCCCGCAGCAGCATGTCATAGGTGGGCTTGCGCGCGGCGGCGATCGCATTGCCTTCCACGGCCGGGGAAAATCCCCAGCCGTCCAGAATCGTCAGAATCAGCGGTTTGTTTCGCGGCATTGTCGTATCGCGGGGTTATTGCCGGAACGCTTTGCGCCCGGGGAACTTCGCGGCTGCGCCGAGCCGGTCTTCGATGCGCAGCAACTGGTTGTATTTCGCGATCCGGTCCGTACGGCTGGCCGAGCCGGTCTTGATCTGCCCCGCGTTCGTCGCCACCGCCAGGTCCGCGATAAACGGATCCTCGGTCTCGCCCGAACGATGGGAAACCACCGCCGTATAGCCGTGCTTCGCCGCCGTGTTCATCGCATCCAGCGTTTCGGTGAGCGTGCCGATCTGGTTTACCTTCACCAGAATCGAATTGGCGATGCCGCGTTCGATTCCCTGGTTCAGCCGCGCCGTATTGGTCACGAACAGATCGTCGCCCACCAGTTGCGTGGTCGAGCCGAGCGCATCCGTCAGCAGCTTCCAGCCTTCCCAGTCGTCCTCCGCCATGCCGTCTTCAATCGAAACGATCGGATACTGCCGCCGCCAGTTCGCCCAGTACGCCACCATCTGCTCGCTCGTGTGCTGGCTTTTGTCGGACTTCTTGAAAACGTACTTGCCGTCCTGATAGAACTCACTCGACGCCGGATCGAGCGCGATGCCGATCTGCTCACCCGGTTTGTAACCGGCCTGCGTGATCGCCTCCAGCACCACTTCCAGCGCTTCGTCGTTCGATTTCAGGTTCGGCGCGAAGCCGCCTTCATCGCCCACGGCCGTCGAATAGCCGCGCTTCTTCAGCACGCTCTTGAGCGTGTGGAAAACTTCCACGCCCATGCGCAGGGATTCGGAAAACTTCGTCGCGCCGTAGGGCACGATCATGAACTCCTGCATGTCCACCGAGTTATCCGCGTGCGCGCCGCCGTTGATGATGTTCATCATCGGTACGGGCAGCGTGCAGCCGTTGACGCCTCCCAGATACCGGAACAACGGCGCACGCTGCGAAGCCGCGGCGGCCCGGGCCACTGCCATCGAAACCGAAAGCATGGCGTTCGCCCCCAGGCTGCTCTTGTTCGGCGTGCCGTCGAGTTCGATCATGATCTCGTCGATCTTCGCCTGCAGCGTCGCATCGTGGCCGGTCAGCGCCTTTGCAATCGGCCCGTTCACATTGGCCACGGCCTTCAGGGTTCCTTTGCCGAGGTACCGGCCTTTGTCTCCGTCGCGCAGTTCAACGGCTTCGTGTTCGCCGGTCGAAGCGCCCGATGGAACCGCCGCGCGGCCCATACTTCCGTCCGCCAGAAAGACTTCGGCTTCCACGGTGGGGTTGCCACGCGAGTCCAGTATCTCGATAGCGCTGATTCTTACGATGCTTGACACAATTTCTCCTTCGAGTAGTTGAAGCTGATCAGGAATACCGAGCGCACGGCGGGCCACTCGGGCCGGCGTTGTGCGCGGTTTGAATACGAGCGCACAGCCGGACACTCGGGCCGGCGTTGTGCGCGGTTGGAATACGAGCGCACAGCCGGCCACTCGGGCCGGCGTTGTGCGCGGTTCAGGCTTAGACGACGCCCTACGACTTCGGGACCGGCGACGCGACTACCGTGATTCCCGACTCTGTAACAACTCGACCGAACGAGCGGTCTTCTTCCGGATCGTAGCCCACGCGGCTTCCCTCCGGCAAAACGACGAACTCGTCCAGAATCGCCCGCCGCACCCGGCTGTAGCGCCCCACCCGCACGTTCGGCATCAGAATCGATTCCTCGATTTCGCAATAGCTGTTCACCCTCACCGAGGGCGCAAGCACGGACCGGGTGACCCGGCCGCCCGAAATAATACAGCCCGGCGAAACGATCGAGTCCGCCGCGATTCCCATGCGCTGACCCTCCTGAGCAAAGACGAACTTCGCCGGAGGAGCCTGCAGCGGGCGCGTGCGAATGGGCCATCTCGTATCGTACAAGTTGAACTCGGGCGACACGGCAACCAGGTCCATATTGGCTTCGTAAAATGCGTCGATGGTGCCCACATCGCGCCAGTAGCGCGCCGCTTTGCCGTTGATATCCACGAAGTTGTAAGCCACCACGCGATGACGGCAAAGCGCCTTCGGCAGGACGTTTCTGCCGAAATCGTGGGCAGAGTCCGGATCCGCGGCGTCCTCCAGCAGCGCGTCGAGCAATACCTGAGTGCTGAAGACATAGATACCCATCGAGGCGCTCACCATGGCGCCATCGAAAATGGACCGGCACGGATTGCCGTGCTTCGGCTTCTCCTCAAATCCCGAAATCCCGTAGTCGGGTTCGATCTGCGCCACGCCGAAACGCTCGGCTTCTTCCGGACGGATCAGGATAGTCGCAATCGTGATGTCGGCGTTCTTTTCCCGGTGCCAATCCACCATGTCGCCGTAGTCCATCTTGTAGATGTGGTCGGCCGAAAGAATCAGCACCTGGTCCGGGGCCTCGGTCAGTATGCTGTGCAGATTCTGATAAACAGCATCGGCAGTACCCTGGTACCATTCCTCGGAAACCCGCTTCATGGGCGGCAGAATCTCGATGAACTCACCCATCGCGGCGGGCAGGAAATGCCATCCGTCGCGGATATGTCTGTTTAATTCCAGAGACTTGTACTGTGTTAGGATGAAAATTCTGCGCAGGTCCGAATTCACGCAGTTGGAAAGCGTGAAGTCGATGATTCTGTAGACGCCGCCGAAGGGAACGCCAGGTTTGGCAGTATCGCGAGTGAGGGGGAATAAGCGCTCGCCAGCTCCTCCAGCCAGCAGTATCGCCAGAACGTTCACCATAAAGCAGTGGATTGTGGAATCAACGGCGGGGTCCGCGCTCGGGATACGTAAACCCGGGCTTGACTTTCCAGATCAAGCCCATATGATATCAGTACCTTCGCCGCTCACCCCGGTTTTGGGGGGGCATAAAGCGTGCGGCAAGGTGAATCCTTGATTGGATTGGGGGTGTTGTTCGTTGGCTGAAGTCAGGCTCCAGGAGGGTGAAACGCTCGAGAACGCCCTCCGCCGGTTCAAACGGAAAGTGCAGCAGGAAGACATCATCAAAGAGGTCAAGCGGCATTCTTTCTACCTGAAACCGGGGGAAAAGAAAAGGGTCAAACAGGCGCTGGCGCGCAAGCGTAATCGCAAGAAGAGCCGCCGCGAGGTTGAATAGCTGGTTAACAGGCGAAGCGTTCGGCAAACGCTTCGCCTTTTCTTTCAGGATGGCCGCGAATGCCGGATTTCCAGGATCGGGTGTTGAAATGTATCGACTGCGGGACCGATTTCGTTTTTACCGCGGGCGAGCAGCAGTTTTATTTTCAGAAAGATTTCAAAAACGAACCCAAGCGCTGCCGCAACTGCAAGACGCGGCGCCAGAACACAGGGGAGCGGGCTTCAGGCCCTGGCAGGGTCGAGACCGCGGCGGTCTGCTCCCAGTGCGGCCGCGAAACCACTGTCCCGTTCCGGCCCACGCAGGGGCGGCCGGTTTTTTGCCGGCAGTGCTTCCAGACGCGAAAGGCTGCGGGAGCCGCCGCCGGATAGGCAATCGCTGCTCGCCGAATACCCCGATTGCGGCAAATTCCCCGCTCCTCTTGCCACGAGGCCGCGGCCCGCTCGCCGTTTCCGCGAACTTTAGTCAGCCCCGGTAATGTCCCCGTCAATGGTTCTTGATGAGTCTTCGCTCGAACGCCTGAGATTGAAGCTTCGCTACAAGGTTCTCTACCACGTCGGCCATAATTGCCCGGATGTTGACGACCTTATCCAGGAAACCATCACCCGCTTCCTGCGCGCCGGCCAAAACGGCCAGATTCGCAACACCGAAGAATTCGGGGCTTTCGTAAACGGAGTCTGTCGCAACGTCATTCTCGAATACCGCCGCCGCAGCCGCCGCGAGCCCGTGGTGGACGACGAACTGCGCGCGCCGGAACAAAGCGTCCGTCCCGAAGCCGAAATCATCGATATGCGTGACGCGATTGACGCCGGCCTTGCCGCGCTCGCCGAGCGCGATCGGATGATTCTTCGCAGCCTCTATCTGGAAGGGAAAGAGAAAGAAGATATTTGCGCGGAATGGCGCATGACCGATTCTCAGTTCCGGGTTGTACTGTTTCGGGCCAAAGAGCGCTTTCGCCGCGCTTATGAGATGAAACGGGAGAACGGTCCACATCACTAGGTGGGTGAAAGCAAATGGTGTGCATGAAGGAACCAATCGAGCGGGAGGAACTGATCGCCAGATATCTCTCCCGCAGGCTGGATGAAAACGCGGTCGAGGAATTCGAGGCCCACTATCTCGGCTGCGATGAGTGCTTCGACGAACTTAAAATCAGCGAGCGGATTGTTGCTGGTTTGAGCGCCTCGAATCTCGCCTGGTCGCAGGAGAGCGGCGTTTCGGTTCTGCGGTTTCGCAAGGCTGCGCAGTTGACGCACTCAGCCACCGAGCTCGAGGAATTGCGCCGCGAACTGCTGGAGCAGACGGATTCGCGCGTCATCATCGATCTGAGCCGGGTGACCAAAATCGACAGCGCGGGCCTCGGGCAGCTCATGAGCTGTTACACGCACCTGGTCCGGAACCAGGGATCGCTCAAACTGCTGAACGCCGGGCCGGACGTGAAAAAAGTGCTGGATATGACCGGAATCAGCAGTTTGCTCCCGGATTTCAGCGACGAACAAGAGGCGATCAGAAGTTTTTCGCGCCAGTAGTGGCGGCTCTGTTCGTGCTCTCACCCGCCGCGACCCGGATCGGGCGGCTGTCGCACTCTCGGACGCGCTGCCGGCCGTTTGCGGTGCTGCTTTGCTTTTAGAATTTTACCGGCGGCCTTTGAAATATGCCGCGTTCAGGATCCGGACAGCGATTCGAACGGAATGTTCAGAATCGCGAAATGGCGCCACTGAGAGAAATCGAAGTGCCACCATTCGCCCGGATCGACCGTAAAGCCGTGTGCTTCCATCGCGCCTCGGAGGATAGCGCGGTGGACGCGCGCGGCGGCGGGTCCTCCCGCGTAATCCGGATGCGCCCGCTCTGTCATCTCGTCGTAGCCGCTCGGCATCTCCACCGGCCGCCCGGTTTTCAGCTCGTACAGGGTCAGATCCACGGCGCAGCCCCGATTGTGCTTTGATCCCTTTGCCGGGTTCGCCACATAGGTGTGGAGCGAACGTGGCGTCGCGTCCCAGAATATCTTCGTCACGTACCACGGCCGGTAGGCGTCGTAGATCACCAGCCCGTAGCCTTGTTTTTCGAGGTCTCGCGCCGCTCCGAGCAGCGCCATCGCCGCCGGACGCTCCATAAACGCCCGGGCTTCGGAATAAACCGGCGTGCCGAGAAAGTTTTCCGCCGTGGCATACCGGATTTCGAAACGCAAATGCGCGGGCAGCGCGGCCAGGTCCACCAGATCCGTTTTGCGGAAAGCGCCGGGCTCTTTCGGCGGCTGTGCATGCAGAGCCTGCTGGCGCAGTTCCGCAATCGGGCGCAGCGGCTGAACGTGGAATTTCTGCTGAGCGCCGGCGAACGGCAACACCGCCAGCGCGAGACTAAAGCCCCAGGCTGTCCAGCTTCGGCTTCTCATACACATCATCTTCGCCGGGATATCTCAGTTCGCCCTCGAAGCGCCCGGACTCCTTCGCCAGCGCCCAGATCAGGCTCTCGCCCGCCGGCGCAATCTGCGGCTCGCTGGCGAACACCGGGTCTCGATAAGCCTCTTCGGCCGCCACGAATTCCCAGCCGCGTTCCCTGAGAGCATCGAGCACATCCCCCAGAAACAGCGCGTTCAGCAGATTGTAGTGAACCAGCAGCGTGTGCGGCACGGAGCGCCCGAGCACGCGCCGCGACAGCGAATCGTAATACTCGGCCCGATCCACCATGTGCGCGACGTACGGCTGCCGGTAGCGCGCGGCGTCGAACAGCGCATCTTCCTGCAGCTTCGCCCGCAGCCGCTGGTCGTAATACCAGTCCGAAGCGTCGATCGTGACGTAGCCGTTCCTGTATCCGAGCTCGCGCAGCACGCCGCGGTGCGCATCGCGCAGTTCCGCCGTTGCGCCTTCCTTCAGGGCGGGGAAGCGGAAGAATCGCCGGAACCGCGCGTAGCCCCCGATCAACGCTTCGCATCTGATGATTTCAGCTCGAAGCTGGCCAGCCCCGGCCCGGCCCATCATCCGGTGATTCCACGTGTGATTCGAAAGAATATGGCCGGCATCGTTCCAGCTCGCCAGAATCGCGCGCCCCTCGCCGTTGTCCACATTGGAACCGACAGGGAACAGCGCCGCGCGAATCCCGCGCTTTCGCAGATGTCCCTGGATCCGCTCGTTTGCGTGCGGCCGGAGTCCTTCCGGAATTGCGCGCCAGTTCACGTCATCCATGGTGATGGCGATATGGCGCTCGGCCACCGCTGCCCGCGCAAGACCGGCCGCAACCGACGCTGCTGAGGCCACGAAGCCCCGGCGCGTCACCATTCCGAGTAAGGCGTGCCTTCGAGGCTGGTTTTGTCCGAACCGCTCTTTACGTCGAAGATGCCGGGATCGGTCGTACTCACGGCATTGTTCGGATCTTCCATGATGATTTTCCAGGTGTCCGACGAATCCGTAATCGGATCTTTCGGCACGGCCCGAAGATACCCGTCCGACACCAGATCCTGCAGATTCTGCGGCGCCTTCTGCTTGTCGTACGTGTATTCGTCGATCGCGTTCCGCATCGCGAAGAGATTGTTGTGCAACACGCTCTCCTTCGCCCGGATAATCGACTTCTGGTAGAACGGCACGGCCACCGAAATCAGAATCACGATGATCGCCATCACGATCATCAGCTCGATCAGCGTGAATCCCCGCCGCCAGCCCGCTTGAGCGCGCGCCCGCTCGAGCCTCAGACTTCCCGCTCTTCTACCACTGCGAGTAAGGAGTCCCATCGGTCGCCTTGTCCTCGCTTTTGGTGTACACGTCGAACACGTTCTGCCCGCCCCAGCTCGTGCTCGTCGGGTCGTCCTGCATGCTGCGCAGGCCCCAGTCGCGGGTGTTGGTCATGGGGTCGATCGGAATGCGCCGCAGAAACTTGATCTTCGTATCGGCGTTCTGTCCGGACCCTTTCACCCCATCCACCAGATCCTCCAGCTTCTTCGGATAACCCTGCGTGTCCATCAGGTTGTCCTGCATGCCGAGCTTGCCCTGGTCGGAATAATCCTTGTACTTGTCGATCGCATGGCGCATTTCGCTCAGCGCTTCGCGCAGATCCCGCTCCTTGATGCGCCGCACGTTCGCCCGCGCCAGCGGCACCGCCATGCTCGTCAGCACCAGCAGGATGGTGAACGCGACAATCAGCTCGACCAGCGTCATGCCGCGCTCTGCCGTCCGCCGGGTCGAACCAATCCGCATACTTTTACTGCACCACGACCGTGAGCGGGGCGGGCGTGTTCGACGCGATTGTCTGCCCGGTGGATGAGCTCAGCGCCACATTCGAAACCAGAACCGACGTATTCCCCTTGCCGATTGCCTGAAAGACGATCGAAAACAGTCCGCCGGAGCCCGAAATCCCCGGGCTGTTCGGTCCTCTTGTAATCGAAACGTCCGCCGATCCGACCTCGTTCAGGATATTGCGCGTCGGCTGCAGCTGCGCCGAGTTCCGCTGCGGCAGATCGCCGGCCACAACATTCGTGATCCGGAGTATCTTCGGATCGAACTGCAGATGCGCGGCGGCCGTCAGCAGATCCGTCACGTTGTCGGCGTACATGTTCACCGTGAACGCCTGGTTTACCTGCGTATTCACCACGCCGGGCAGGAAGCTGATTCTCGCCGGACCGCCTGGAAGCGCCGGACCCGCGGGAGCTGGCGGCGCCGTGGCGGGCGGCGCGGTAGCCGGTGGAGCGCCCGCCGCGCCCGCGCCCGGAGCCGTCGCCGGAGGCGCTGCCGGAGTTGAGCTTGCGGGTGGCGTCACCATGCCGTCCGCAGGCCGCTGTCCGGCTGGCGCTATCCGCGGCGCCCGGCTCACCTTGATCACCTGATCGTTGCCCGAAGCCACCGCCTGCAGGTCCGCGGGCGTGATGCTCGGTCCCCTCACGATATGCGGGATCAGCACGATCACCAGTTCCGTCCGGTCTCTTTCTTTCGTCTCGCTGTTAAAAAGGTGGCCGATGATCGGCAGATTCGCCAGCCCCGGCAATCCCGTGATGGCCCGCGAATCCGTCTTCTGGATGATGCCGCTGATCATGCTCACTTCGCCTTCATGCAGCCGCACATCCGTCGCGATCTTGTTCTGCGCAATCTCCGGCTCGCTGATCCCGCCGATATTCACGTACGTCGCCACCTGCGAGATATCCACAGATACGTGCATCGAGATTTCGTCGCTGTCGTTTACGTGCGGCGTAATCTCCAGATTCGCCCCCACATCCAGATACGAGAACTGCGTATTCACCAGCGGGCTCACTCCCACGCCCGCCACGCCCGGCTGGAAGCTGCCCGTCGCGGTCGGCACTTTCTCGCCGATGTTCAACGTCGCCTTCGTGGCATCCGCCGCGCGGATCTGCGGCGCCTGCAGTACGCGCGTGCTCGAATCGTTCAGCATCGCCTCGAGCGTCGCGCCGGGCAGATTCGTCACCGAATAATCCGCGGAGGAAATATGCGAGAGCGCGTTGAACGGCACCGAGGTCACGCCTGTTGCGCCTGTCGCGGCGCCGGTCGCCCCGTACCCGGTAGCCCCGTAGCCCGTGTTGTTCATCCCCGTCGTGTTTGTTGTCGTGCTCGTCGTCGCCGCCGTGTTCGTGTTCGCGCCGTTCTGCAGGCCAGGCGTGGTAATCCCCGGCCGCGGCGCGAACACCGCCTGGGTGTTGATCCCGTTCGCAAAGCCCGCCGCCAGATTGCGCGTGTACGTGCTGCTCACTTCCATCACCATCACGTCCACCAGCACCTCCGAACGCGGCTTGTCCAGTTCGGACACCATCTTTTCCACCAGCAGCATGGTGTCGGCCGGCGCGCGAACCACCAGCGCATTCTGGCTCGCGTACGTCATCACGTGGGTCACGTTGAACAGCGTGCGCACCGCCGTCTGCATCTCCTGCAGCTCGGTCGGCAGCGTCGCGTTCGAGAGATAGAAGACCTTCACCACCTCTTCTTCGTAATCGCGTCTTTTCTGCGGATTATCGAGCGTTACGAAGATAGTGTTCGCCGAAAGCGGCTTCCAGAACGATTTCGTCACCACCGCCAGCTGATCGAGCGCCTGCTCGAGCGTCGTCCGGCTCAGGTCCACCTGCACGGACTGGATCTGCTGCTGGCTCTTGTAGTCCGGGTCGAACAGAACGTTGATGCCCGCGATCTTGGCCACCGTTTCGAACAGCACGCGCGGGCTGTTCGTCATCTTCAGGTCGATCAGGTCGTTGTTGAGCGGCCGCAGTTCCGGTACGGGAAGCAGGGAATCGATGCGCTCCCGCACGCGCTTTCTTTCCGCCTGCACCGGCGTGAGCGTCTGGTCGCTTTCCGGAACCGGGGCCGAAGCCCGGGGCGTTCCCGGAGCCCCCTGCGCCGCTCCGGCGGGCTGGCTGTTCCGTTCGATCATCTCCTTCGTCCGGTCCCGCTCCTGGCGGGCGATATCGGAGGAAGGATCGTAAGAGAGCGCCTTCTCGAACTCCGCCAGCGCTTCCTTGATCTTGCCTGCGTCCCGGAGTTCCCTGCCCGTTTTCACGTGCGCGAAACCGGCTTCCATGCTCGAGCGCCGCAACTGCAGAAGATACGCCACATCGCCGGGGTCCTGCTGCACCGCTTCCTTCGCCAGGGCGACCGCTTTGTCGTAGTCGCCGCGCGTCTCCTCACGGCGCGAGTCGTTCGTCAGCTTGTCGCCTTTTCGGGTGCTTGCCAGCACCGGAGCGGGCGGAAGGGCGAGAAATGCCGCCAGCAAAACAGCTGCGATCTGATTGAAACGCCTCATGTTCAATCAGCGGCGATGGGCGCCCGCTCGCGCGGAGCGGCG
>DAIDJK010000361.1 GCA_027450225.1 Bryobacterales bacterium
ATTGAAGCGCGCCGGCGTGAGCAGAAACGGCGCGCGTGAGACCGGCAAGGTCATATCCACCTTCGAGGATCGAGACGACGCGGCCTTC
Organism: Bryobacterales bacterium; assembly: GCA_027450225.1. Taxonomy (GTDB): domain Bacteria; phylum Acidobacteriota; class Terriglobia; order Bryobacterales; family Bryobacteraceae; genus BOG-234. Next base: position 89 of record DAIDJK010000361.1, read on the forward strand.
GGCATACTTGTCGGCGATCTCGAGCACAACGGCCGTGAGATCTTCGAAATCCCGATCTTTCAGACGAAAGTGTCCGAGGGGATCGCCAAGGCGGGAATCGAAACCGGCGGAGATGAACAGCATGGAGGGACGAAAATCGTCCATCTGTGCCGCGAACGTCGAAAACGCCGGGAGGATTTCATCGCGTCCGGAACCGGCGGGGAACGGACAGTTCAGCGTGGTTCCCTTGCCCTGCCCTGCTCCGGTTTCGTCGCGCGCCCCTGTACCCGGGTACCACGGCGACTGGTGCGTGCTGAAGAAGAATACGCTCGGGTCCGAGTAAAAAATGTCCTGGGTGCCGTTTCCGTGATGCACGTCCCAATCCGCGATGGCGACGCGATCGATTCCATATTTCTCCTGCGCATAACGGGCTGCGATGGCGATGTTGTTGAACAAACAGAAGCCCATCCCGCGATCCTGCGTCGCGTGATGACCGGGAGGACGGACAATGCAGAAGGCGTTGGAGACGTCTCCGCGCATCACCAGATCCACCGCGTTCAGGCATGTGCCGACGGCGCGCAGGGCGACGTCGTAAGAGCGCGGGCAGATGTCCGTATCGCCGGTGGTAAGCGCGTTGTAACCCTGCTCCACCTCACGCCGCGCGCGATCGATGTAGTCCGGCTTGTGGCAGAGCGCGAGTTCGTCCATGATTGCGGCGCGGGGCGCGGCGGCCGAGAGAGCGAAGTCGCCGAGCCCGCGTACGGCCGCATCCCATCGCGCGGGCGATTCCGGATGGCCGATGCCGACATCGTGTTCCTTCGCGACGGGATCGGCGAGAAAACAAGTCATCGTTTATTTATCGCGCACAACGCGCGCCCGGAGTGGCGCACTGTGCGCTTGTTTATTTATCGCGCACAACGCGCGCCCGGAGTGGCGCACTGTGCGCTTGTTTATTTATCGCGCACAACGCGCGAAATCCAGGAACCGCGGCTGACGCCGGGCAAACTACTGCACAGCCACAGTCACTGCATTCGACGCGCGCGCGGCCGAATCGACGACCACCGGCAACGCATTGCCTGTGACGCCGGTGGGAACAATGCAGTTGATCTGGTCAACGCCTGGAATCGTTGCCGCGCGGCCCGCGTATGTAACTTTGCAGGGCTGTCCTGCGACCGTAATGGCCGGCTGTATTTGCGCATACTGCAGACCGTTCTGCGTCGTGGTGGCACCGAGGCCGGTGAGGAAGAGCGTAAGATAATCGCCCCCGTGCAGCGGATTCGTGTTGCTGACGACCACGCCCGTGACTCCGTTGATGGCGGCGGCGGGGCCGGAACCGGACGCGTCGAGGGAGAAGATCTGTGGGACAGCGGGCGCAAGCAGAACATTCGCGTTCGCCGAACCGGCGCTGTTTTTCACCGTGATCTGCACGATCCCGCTGGTCGAAGAGCTCGAAAAGATGGCGTTGATCTGCGACGCGCTGGCGTACTCCATGGGGACAGCGGTTCCGTTGATGAGCACCTGCGCGTCGGCCAGTTGCATGGGATAGGAATAGGAGGCAGCCTGTTGCGTCGCATTCGCCAGATTTGCGCCGTAAATGGCGATGAATTCGCCGTTCGCGATGCTCAGCGGGAAGGCGCCTGAAGCGGCCGGGTAGACGCGCGCGATTTCCGGTCCGGGCTTGGCGACATACGGCAGCACGGTGCTTGCCGGCAGCGTGATGGTGGGAGTGAGCCGGGTTGTGCCGAGGAACTGGATGGTGGCGGGCAGCGGCGCGCCGGGTGTTGCTCCCTCAGTCCAGGCGATGTTGCCGTTGGTGACCTTGAGCGTCAGGGTACCGGCAGGAACCTGGAGCGAGGCGCTGTTGATCGGCTGCTGAACGCCGTTCAGATCCTGCGCTTCGATGTTGACGCCCCCGATGGTCCCGCCGACGGGATCCTTTTCTATCGCCGTGCCCACGTTCTGCCAGTCCTTCGTCCCGGCGAGGAACGAGAGAATGATCTGGGCCGAATCGTGCGTTGCGCCCGTGATATAGGCGATATCGAGCGCGGTCGAAGGACAATAATTCGCGGTTACGAGCAGCGCAAAGGAAGTGTGGCAATAAGGCACTACGCGCGTATGGCCGGGATAAACGAAACCGACCGAAGCGCTGGTGAGCGTAACGGCGCCGTCGTCGAAGCCGGGAATGGTGGATTCGTTACCCGTGCCTCCATCGCCCGCGACCGCAACCGTGTCCACGCCGCGAAGGTCGTCCGTGCCTTCGTTCCAGGTGTTCAGGTCAAACAGAAACTGGCTGCCGACCTGCATTTCCCCGGTCTGATTATCGGCGCCGAATTTGTTGGCCACGCCGGTGCCGAAATTCGGCGTCGCGAGCATCACGAATTTCCGAATGCCTGGATTGGCGGGCGGCTGAAATACGGCAGGCGATCCGTTCTGCTTGCCGGCAAGATAGCTGCGGACGATGAGGCCGCCCATGCTGTGGGCGACCACGTCCACCTGCGTGACCGCCGTGCCGTCCGTGTACTTGAGGCCGGCGAGGAACTGGCCGAACGCCGCGCCGAGAGTCTCGATGGTGGGATTATTCGCAACCGTGCAGTTATCGAAGAACAGCGTGACCAAACCCTGGGCCTGCAGCACCTGATCGGCCACATCGAAAGTTCCGGCGAACGAATGATCGCCGGTGCAGCCGAACTGATAGCCATTGAGGAAGACAACCGGCGGCGCTGTCGTTTTCGGCACCGGCTGACCGGCGGGGATCAGCTGGGACCACGCGGCGCAGCAGACCAGCAAGAACACTGAAGCAAGACGCATACGGCCAGTATGGTCGGATGAAACGGCCTTGCAACAGTATCGCGGTATGATCTGCGGTGCGGAAGATTACGCGCGTGCATTCTTTTCCATGCGCTTTGCGTCCGCGCCCACCCATAGTACCGGCTGGCGGATAAAGAAATTCCGCACGACTTCCTCGACGTTCGAATCCGCCGGCAGCTTCTTCCACTCGCTGATGTAATCCGAACGATCGAGCGCAAGGCCACCGAACAGCAATGACGATTGCCGCATCGGCCAGTCGCTGAAATATTGGACATCGGGCCGCTTCGGCCACCTCGATTTGTCGCAGACATATGGAAAAAGAAACGCGATGGCCTTCGCGATGCCGCGCCCATCGGACATGGACCAATGCCACAGTTCGCCGTCTTCCCCGGACACAATCTCGCAGATGGCTGCCATGGCTTCCAGATTGAACAGTGAATAGCTGTAGGGTTTGGTCCGTGCCAGTTCACGCGGAAAGCTGCCATCGAGGGCCATTTGCCGCGGAACGAAATTGCTCCTGAAGCGATTGCGTACGTAATTCATCTGGTGGCGATTGCCGGTGAGCTTCGCGAATGCGGCCACCTGCATGCCCCAGCAGGTTCCGTGGTTGTTCTCGGCGTCCCGTTCCGCGACTCCGTTCCGGGATGTGGTGAGCCAGTCTGTGTAGTCCGCAAACCATTTGTCGATTGCCGCGGAATCGGCGTGAGAAAGAGAGCCCGACGCGCGGACGAACGGCGCGGCCTGAGCCACTTCCACCAGATGAATGGTGTCGATGACGCCCACGCCGCGGCCGCTGGTGATGCCATGTATGGCCTGCGCATATTGCAGGTTGGGGCTCATGCGCGTGCTCTCATCCACGAACCAGGCGCGGAGATGATCGGCGGCTCTGTGTGAATAGCGCTTGTCGCCGGTCAGATACCATGCCGCTGCCAGGGCCGGCATCTGAACGCTCAGGCGCATCAGCGCCTTACGGTGCTCATCGAAGTTGGCCGGGTTCGATTCGCCGTCGCGCCGGATGTATGGGCTTTCCGGGTTCTTGGGGTCGGGCCACCAGTAATCGCCTTCAGAGAAGAAATCGTGGAGGCCGCCCGCGCTGCGCGGCGAATGCGACGCTGTGACCGTAACGGGCTTCTCCCCGAGATAACGGCCGGCGTCGCGCAGCACGCGATCGCGATCGAAGGCTTTCACATCGAATCGAGCGGCGGCGCGGCAGGGCAGCGCGGCGGCGCACGCCAGGAATGCTCTTCGGTCCATGCCTTGCGGGAAATCCTCTGGTAACAGATTATGCTCGATCAATAAGCATGGGAGAGTTCACAGGAAAAACGGCGCTCGTGACCGGTGGAACCAGCGGCATGGGGCTGGCGATCGCGCGGGCGTTCGCGGCGGCGGGCGCGCGCGCCATTGCAGCGGGGCTGGGCGAAATGCAGGAGGACCCCGCCATCGAAGTGCGCGAACTCGATGTAACGTCGGAAAAGCACGTGCGCGGGATGGTGGGTGAACTGAACGCGCTCGATTGCGTGGTGAACTGCGCAGGCATCATCCGGCGCGATGAAGAATTCGAAATCGACACGTTCCGCCGCGTGCTGGATATCAACCTGACGGGCGCGATGATGGTTTCCACCGCCGCCCGGCCGCTGCTCTCGGCGAATGGCGGCGCGATCGTGAACATCGCGTCGATGCTCACCTACTTCGGCGGCCCTCGCGTACCTGCCTACACCGCAAGCAAAGGCGGCCTTGCGGCGCTGACGAAGTCGCTTGCAGTGGCGTGGGCGAAAGACGGCATCCGCGTAAACGCGGTGGCGCCGGGCTGGATCACGACGCCTCTGACCGAAGCGCTCTATAACGATGCGCAGCGCTCGGCGCCCATCCTCGCGCGCACGCCCATGGGCCGCTGGGGCACGCCCGAAGACGTTACCGGCGCGGTGTTATTCTTGTGCTCGCAAGCAGCCGCCTTCATCACCGGAGCCATTCTGCCCGTGGATGGCGGCTACTCGGCAGCCTGACCATGTCCCAGACGACGCATGCTCTTTCTCCCGACCAGATTGTGACCACCGCCGTTCCGGACGACGAACGCGTGTGGGTGCCACAGGCCCCAAACGTCTGGTTCAGGCCGCTGATGTTGAACACGCTCGCCGGGCAGTGGTGTAATCTTCTGCGAGTGCGCAAGGCCGGAATATTGAGCCGGCATCGCCATCCCGCGCCGGTGCACGGTTACGTCATCAAGGGCGCTTGGCGATACCTGGAACACAACTGGGTGGCGCGCGCGGGCGATTACGTTTTCGAACCGCCTGGCGAAACGCACACGCTTTACGTGGATGAAGACGTGGACGAGATGATCACCTTCTTCAACATCTCCGGCTGCATGTATTACGTGGACGAGAACGATCGCAACACGGGTTTCGAAGACGTGTTCATCAAAATCGACATGTGCCGGAAGCATTACGTCAGCGTCGGGCTGGGCGAGAGTTTCGTAGACCAGTTCGTTCGTTAGGCAAGCTGGCGCGATAAACGCATATACTGGCGGGCAACGTGCGCGCGAAGCTCGCATTGATGACGTTGTTGCTCGCGCATGGCGCGCGGGCGGACGTTTGCGCCGCGTGTCATCCACGGGAGTCCGCGGCATTCGGGCAGTCGGCCCACGCGCACGCATTGCAAACGCCGCTCGAATCGAACTTCCATCGCACGCTCGAAGCTCTTCAGGGAAGGCCCGTCGGAGAGGCGCCGGGAGGATTTCTGCTGACATATCGCGCAGAGGCCGGCGTGGTTGGGGTGACGGCCGCGCGGGGCGACGAATCGGCGTCGGCCACGATCGCATGGGTTTTCGGCGCCGGTCGGCGGGCCGAGACTCCGGTTGCCATCGCGGGATCGCGCTATATCGAGCATCGGATCAGCTGGTACGCAGCGAACGGGCGCCTGGATCGCACCATGGGACATGCGCCCGGCATTTCGTCATCCGCCAGGGATGCCCTGGGCCGTGTGGAAAGCCCGGATGAAGCGCGGCGGTGTTTCGGGTGCCATGCTTCCGGCGGTTTGCCGGAGGAGACGTCATTCGAGGCCGGCGTGCAATGCGATCGCTGCCACCGGAATGCACGGCAGCACGCGGAGACCGGCGCCCCGGTCTCGAATCCCGGAAAACTGAACGCGAAAGCCGGCGTGCAGTTCTGCGCAGAATGTCATCGCGGCCAGCCCGAAGGCGATCCCGATGCCACCATAAACATTCGCTATCAGCCCGTGCGCCTCATGCGCAGCGAATGCTATCGCCTTGGCGGGGTTTCCTGCATCACGTGTCACGATCCACACTCCGATGCCGCGCCGGATGCGGCCTATTATCGTGGGAAATGTCTCGCCTGCCATGCGAACCAGAAGCGCCAGGGCGATTGCCTCGAATGCCATATGCCGCGCGTCTCCGTCGCGGCGCGCATGGCGTTCACAGATCACTATATTCGGGTACTGGCGCGATGAAGATGCTCTGGCTGGCGCTGTTGGCGACGCTTTGCGCAGGCGCAACTCTGGACACCGCGGAGAGTGAGCTTGCAGCGGGCCGGTATCGCGATGCCGTGGCGGCTCTCGATTCCATACAGGCCGATGCGCGCGGCGCCGGCTGGCATCTTCTCAAGTCGAAAGCCCTGGACGGGTTGAACGATCCGGCCCGGGCAGTAGCGGAAGCGCAGCAGTCGATTCAGCTCGATCCGCGCAACGAGTCCGCGTGGCTGCAACTCGCCACGATCTTCCTCTCACGGAATACTCCGGATGCCGCATACGACATTCTGAGCCAGGCGCGGCCCGCGTTCCCGGATTCCGTGCTCATCCGTCTGGGTCTCGGGCTGGCGCTGAATGGAATGCGCCGCTATGAAGACGCGATACGCAATCTGCAGGAGTGCCTGCGAATGAAGCCGGGCCTTGGGCCGGCATTCGACGCGCTTGGCTCCGCCTACCTCAACATGGGCGACTACGAAGACCTGCTGCGGGAAGCGGCGAGCTACTCGCGCGCCAATCCGCGGGACTTTCGCGGCCCTTATTACGAGGCCGCCGCCAGAGAAGAACTGGCTCTCGATCCAAAAGCCGTGGAAACCCTGGCGGAGCGTTCGATTGCGCTGAATCCGAACTTCGCCGCCGCGCATGCTCTGGCCGGGCGCGTTCTGCTTGACGAAGGGATGCCGGAGCGGGCGGTAACGGAATTACGCGAGGCCATTCGTCTGCGGCCCGGCTACTCTCCTGCGCACCTTTATCTTTCTCGCGCGCTGCGGAAGCTCGGCAGAAACGCCGAGGCGGAGGCGGAAGCGCGCGAACTGGCGCGGCTCAACGAGGAACAGAACGTCCAGCCGTCGCGCCTCCTCTACCACCGCGGCAACCTGCCGGCTCCTTCACCTGCGGCAGCAGCGGCGAACTCCGGTCAGAAATAGAGCTTCAACGCCAGTTGTCCTTTCCGCGGATTCGCCGCGCTGGTAATGAGGCCGAAGTTCGCCGTACCCAGAGTCACGTCCGGATTGGTGAACTGCGGGTGATTGAAGGCATTGTAGAACTCGGCGCGGAACTCGAGTTGCATGCCTTCGCGCCACGGCAGAGCGAAGTGTTTTTCGGCGTTGAGATCGGTATCGAACAGGTCAGGACCGGTAATGATGCCGCGGCCGGCATTGCCGACGGTGTACTGCGCCGGGTAAGTGAACACTCCTGTGTTGAACCACTGGCCCAGCGTCTGCGAGCCTGTCATTGGATTCCCGGTTACATTCGGCACTGCCAGATTGTTGCCGCAAACGCAGTTGTTGTTCGATAGGCCGGGGGTGAGTGAAAATCCGCTCTGGAAGGTGGTGATGCCGCTGATCTGCCAGCCGCCGATCACGTTACCCAGAATGCCTTTCGAGAGCCAGGGCTGTCCTGGACCTATCGGCAACTGATAGGTATAGGCCGCCACGACGCGATTCGCCGCGTTGTTCGCCGATAAGCCCCGATCGAGATTTCGGTTGATGACCGGATTGCGATAGCCCGCGCTGCCCACATCCATGTTCTTCGACCACGTATAGGACAGAACGAATGACAACCCGTTCGCGAAACGCCGCTCCGCTTTCAACTGCAGCGCATTGTAATCCGAAGATCCCAGCCAGCTGTTCATGGTTACGCCCTGCGGGTACTGCGGATAAGGAACATAAGGTGCAACGAACTGGCCGGACGCGGCCGGCGCCATCGAGACCGGGATCGCGTTCATGTTGTAGCTTCCGTAAGAAAGGTGAGAGCCGCGCGTCCCTACGTATCCGGCTTCGAACAGGATGCTCTTCACCTCGGTCTGTACGTTCATGTTCCATTGCTGAAGGTAAGCCATGGGATTGTAGGAGGGAAAGACCGTAACGCTCTTTGCGTTCCTGCCTGTGGTATCCACCGGCTGATAGGGAATGTTGTCAAGCGTGGCGTTCCAGTGGACCTGGTCCACCGTAGAGTATCTGCCCAGATCCGAATTGGAGAAGAACGGACTGGTGGACATGAAGCCATAAGCCCCCGCGGAGTCGAGCCCGACGGTAAAGATTCCGTAGCCGCCGCGAACCACCAGCTTCGAATTCCCCAGCGGGCTCCACGCGAATCCAAAGCGCGGGTCCACGTTGGCAATATCGTAGTTCCACGGCGTGTTGCGGAAGCCGTTGGTTCCGAACTGAACATACTGGCCTTTGCTCAGATCGAAAACGCCGCTTCGGTTCTGCTCCTCGTGATACCAGAGCGGTACATCCCACCGCACGCCCAGATTCAGCGTCAGATTGCGGGTCACGTGGTAATCGTCCTGCGCAAAAAGGCCGTAGACGGAGGCGCGGGAGCGGAAGTAATCCGGAAAGATGCTGTAGTTCATCGTCGTGGGCAGGCCAAGCAGGAAGTCCGCGTAGTCGAAGCCCGTGTTGGCGATGCCGGGCTGGTTGGTGAAGTCGTTGTTGAAACTCCAGGAGCCCGCCTGCCCCTGCGGCTGAAAGTTGTTCGTGAGCAGCTTACGGACTTCGCCTCCGATACGTATGTTATGGCTGCCCCGGGTCAGCGAGAAGACATCGGTCAGGGTGTCCTGTGTCTGCCATTCTTTGAACAGAGTGTCGGTGGTTGCGCCCAGCGCCTCGAAGTTGGTGAAGGCGAAATAGGGCGTACCGAACTTCTGCGCGCCATCGGGAAGCCCGTAGATGCCCAGGCTGTTCTGGCTCACCGTTCCCCAGCCCGGAACGATGCGCTGCGGATATTGGTTTTGCCAGCCGATATTCACATCGTTGGTCGCGCTGGCCCCGAAAACATGCACATAGTTCACAACGGCCTGGCGGCCGGGACCCGCATAGATGTCGCCCGGCCCGAGCGTTCCGGGCGCCGGGCCGCCGCCCGCCGCGTAGCCGAAAGCGGAAGGCTGCATCTGTGTGTTGTCGTGTTCGGAATACCGCACGCTCAGCCGGTCGTTGTCGGTGAAGGAGTGGTCGATTTTCACGTCCCATTCATTCGTGTTCTGCGTGGACGCGCCGAATACGTTGTAGTTGTTGAAATTCTGCGGCAACTGCGCCGCCGGATACAGGTTCTGCACCAGCAGGGCAGCCGGGCTGAACCGCGAGGCCGGGATGATGTTGCCCACGAAAGGATCGCGCACCCAGACCAGCCCGCCCGATGGGCGCGCAATCTGGCGCTGCGTCGAGGGATCGTAGAGCTGGTTCTTCAGTACGCCGTTGTTGAGAGCATCTGTTCCGATCTGGCCGCCCAGCAGGCTTGAAAAGTTGCCCGCGCGGAATGCCGCTGTGGGAACCGTCAGGTTCGTCAGCGCCGCCGCGCTCTTGATTCGGGTCAACTGGGCATCCACGAAAAAGAATGTCGTGTTCTTTCTCACCGGGCCGCCCAGCGTTGCGCCGTACTGGTTGTAACGGAGATTGGAAACCGAGTGCGCGAAAAAGTCTCCCGCGTTCAGAGCGTCGTTCTGCCAGAATTCAAACGCCGTGCCGTGGAATTGATTGGTGCCGGACTTTGTGACGGCGATCATCGTGGCGCCGCTGGTCTCCCCGTATTCGGCCGAATAACTGTTGCTCAGAGTCTTGAATTCCTGGATGACGTCCGGGTTGGGATTCACCGGCGTGCCGCTCCAGACGTGATTGCTGCTGTCGAGCCCGTCGATGTAGTAGGGGTCGATGCGCACCAGCCCGCCGTTCGTCACCGGGCCGTTGGCCGTGTTCACCACGCCGGGCGAGAGCAGTTCATAGGCCTGCGGGTTACGGCTGAGATTGGGCAACTGCGTGAGCATCTGGTTCTGCACCACGGTGCCGAGCGCGCCGTTCTCGGTCTCCACAAGAGGCGCCTGGCCTGTCACGTCGATGGTCTGCGTCACCTGCCCGGTTTCGAGCGCAACGTCGATCCGAAGCTGCCTCGCCAGATCCAGAGCGATGCCGCCGCGGACGAAGGATTTGAAACCGGACGCCTGGGCATCGATGCGGTACGTCCCCGCCGGAAGGAACTCGAACAGATATTCGCCCGCTCCGTTCGTCGCGACGGTCGATTTCACTCCCGTCCCGGTATTGGTCAGCGTCACCTGAGCCTGCGGCACCACGCCTCCGGTCGGATCGGTGACTACGCCGCGGATGCTGGCCGTGTTGGCTTGAGCGAATGCGGAACACGCACACGCCAGCAGCGCGGCGAGGCGGGAAAGGACGGGCGGCGAAAATCGCATGAGTGTTGCTATATCACTTGCAGCCTGTGTGAGTAAACCCATCAATTGCCAGGGAGCAACGCGGGAATGTGCGGGATAACTCAGTTCATCCCAAATGAAATCAGCTGCGTTTCCGCAGTTTCACATACGGAATATTTACGGCCGATCTCAAATTGGCTCACTGCGATTTGGCGATCTTGTTCTGGAGCATTTCAACGGCGACTCGCTTCTTCGGCGTAAGGGAACTGTCTCGCGAAAGGATGTCGATCTGCGTTTTCGCGCCCGGCGCCTTTTGCTGCGCCAGCACGGAAGCGAGAAGAATGCGCGCATCGGTGTTCGCGGAATCGAGTTGTATGGCCTGTTCAAGCGCCTGCGCCGCTTCGCTGCTCCGGTTCTGCTTCGCGAGCGCAAGCCCCAGAGCGTACCAGACCTGCGCATCGCGCGGGTTCAGTTTCAGCGCCTGCCGCAAAGGCGCCTCGGCCCCCATGAAATCCCCGTTCTTTTCCAACGCCAGGCCTTCGAGGTAAAGAGCCTTCGCGGAGTCGGGCTGAATTCCGGCCGCCCGCCTCGCGTCACCCACGGCGGCGGTCAGATATTTCTGCCGTTCCGCCCCGGTCTGCTGGTCGGCCAGCCTGAGCCTTGTCGTGGCAAGCGCGGTGATCGGCGCCGTCTCCTGGGGAGCCATCCGGCTCGCCTGCTGAAAATTGGCCATGGCGTTCTCCAGTTGTCCCGCCGAATCCGCCTCCACGCCTTTCCGGTATTCGGCCATCCAGTCGGCGGGTGGCGGCGGAGCAGGCGCTTCCGATGCCGGCGAACGCGATGCTGCGGCGGAAGGCCGCGATGCGACTGCTGGCGCCGCCGGAAAGTCGATCGCGTCCGAAACACTTGCGACGGGCGCCGGACCACCCGCGCGCGGCAATACGTAGACAGCCGTTGCGACGATCACCGTGGCCGCAGCGGCCCCAGCGGATGCAAGCGTCCAGATTCGGCTTCCTGATGGCGCGCGCTGCGCCGCACGCGGAGGCGCAGCGGTGGGTGGAGGTGCAGCGGCGGGTGGAGGCGCAGCCGCGCGCGGTGGCAGAGGCGGTGGCGCCGGAGCGGCCGCCGCGGTCTCAAAATCGGCGTATCGCGTTTCTCTTGTGAGTGGCGGCGGACCGGCGGCGGACAATACCGACGGTGCGGCCGCTGCCGCCGCCGCGGCCCCGGCAACGGTGGTGATCGGAATCGACGCAAGTACCCGTCCGCCTTCCACGATGCGGTCGGAAGCCTCCGAAATAATTCGCATCAGCCGGATCGCGTTCGTGCCGTCCTGCGCGAATACCTTCAGCTTCACCACCAGTTCACCGGGAAACAGCGGCCGCAGCAGGAACGTGGTCACATCGGAATCGCGGTCCGGCGGCACAATCACATCTTCGGATTGCTCGGGGGGGTCGAAATCCGGCGACTCCAGCTTCACCGTCAGTCTGGCGGGTTTGAGCCTGCCCTGAGAATCGCGCGCGAACTCCATCTGAAACGGCTTCGATTTCACGTCTTCCGGGGCGGCCGTAAACTCGTCGTCGCCGGCCAGTATGGCCTTCAATCCAGCCGAATCCGGCCTGCGCACCAGCACGGACAGATCGGATGGCTTGCCCAGAGGAATGCGCGCCGCCATGGCGGCATCGAGAACGCGATCCTGCGCGACAGTCTCGGATTCGATTACCAGCGGTCCGGGCGCACTCGCAGTCTGGTCGGGGGGCGCATGGAAACGCGCGATCACGCGACGCAGCCCCTGCGCCACCTCCACCCACGCCTGGTCCGGATTCGGCCAGTCTGCGATGGGGCGCGCGTTGGAGGGCAGCGCCTGCAGCTGATGAAACCGCGACGTGGTCCAGTCGGCGAAGTTCAGAATCACCGGGATCACGACAACCTCGCCCCGCTTTTCCCGTTCCATCGCCCGCGTCAGTTCCACCGTGTCGATGTACTTCGAGGCAAGAAAATCCGCGCTCACCAGCAGCAGAATCACGTTGGCGCTGTCCAGCTGCGAGGCGATCTGCGCGTCCCACCGGCCACCGGGCTCAATCGCGAGATCGGTCCAGGGCTCGATAAGACCCTCGGCCTGCATCGGGGCGAGATGCGTCAGCAGCCGGTCGAGCGAAGTCCGGTCCTTCCGCGCGTAGGAGATGAAGATTCGAACTTTGCCCATGCGCCCCGCTCAGGGGAAGCTGCCATGATACAGCGGGAAGCGCCGCAATTCATTCCTGTCCCGGGCTCGGTATAGGTTCGCGCTGCCGGTGATGCGGCGCGTGGCACGGAGCAGACGGAGGTCATCCGGCCCCGAAAACCTGATACGAATGCCATCCAAAATAAAATCGCCGCGGAACGGAGGCGGTCCCGCGGCGTTTGGTCTCGATTCCTGCCGGCACGGCGGATCGATCTGTCAGACGTTCTCTACATTCGCCTTTCTGCGCCGCGCCACCATGGCCAGGGCGATGAATCCGGCGCCGGTGAGCGTCAGGAACGCAGGCTCCGGAGTTGCCTGAATGTTGCCCTGGAAAGAAGTAACGCCCTTCGGATTGCCGGTCAGCGGGGAAATGATGGTATACCCGAACGCCGGCGGGTTGCTGCCGACCTGCTTCGACGTGTCGAGTTCGTAAACCACGGGACCGCCCAGCGTCACCAGAGGATCTTCGATGTGGAAATTCGCGTACGAGCTGCTCGAGCCGTTGTAAACCAGCCCGCTCAGCGCCGCGGTCGGAAACGCGCCCGTTTTCGGGTTCACGTTCGGGGTGGTCTGCGTCAGGTCAATCGTCAAAGTGCCGTTGATCTGGGCGCCGCTTCCGGTGTTCGTCGCCGTCACGGTGCCGTAGCCCGCCGTGGTAAACATGGCGTCGCTGTTCACGCTGGCGGTCACGCCCGTGAACAATAGCGTGGCGGTATTCGCGCCGCTGCCGAAAACAACTGTCACATTCCCGGAATTATTTCCGGTGATTGTGCAGGTGGAGCAGGTAAAATCCGCGGTGGTTGAGTAATCGACGACGGCAGCCCGGGCGGAACTCAGCCCGGACAGGGCGCCGAAAAGAATAAAAGCAGTAAGTGCGGCTTTTTTATTGCCGTAGCGCATGAAAAGCAGTTCTCCTGCCTGTGATTATCTGCATAGCGGCGGTCGCGATTACAAGAGTCGGGGGTCCCGATTCGAGTACCAGTGGTTTGTTTTACCTGAAGTATTCCAGAGATATATCGAGAAAACTCCGGATCTATTCCGGGCATTAACCAGAGCTTCTCGCCGTCTGCCGCACGGTGGCCTGGGCCGCCACGGCGGCCACCAGCGCGGCCGGTTTATAAGGTTTGAGCAGCAGAGCGGACGGCATATCCGCGCCGAAGTATCGTTCGAGTTCGGCTGTCGCGTGGCCGCTCGAAATAATGACGCACACGTCCGGCCGGCGCTCGCGGATGGCTCGCAGAACGTCCCGGCCGCCCAGATCGGGCATGGTGGCGTCGAGAATCACCACGTCAATAGTCTCGGGGTTTTCAAGGAAGATCCGAATCCCGTCGACGCCGCCGCCCGCCAGTATCGGTTTCATTCCGGCTTTCTCGAGAGCGAAGCGGGCCACGTTCAGTACCACCGGTTCATCGTCGATGACGAGTACGGTGGTCGGTCCGGCGGAGAACTCGTCTTCGCGCGATTCATTCTCCGTTTCCTCCCGCGATGGCGCGGCGGATGCCGGCAGGGAGACGCGAAAAATGGTTCCGCGGCCGGGCCTCGAATCCACTTCGATGGACCCGCCGTGCGCGCGCACCACGCCCAGAACCGCGGCCAGCCCCAGCCCCCGGCCCGTGTATTTCGTGGTGAAGAAGGGATCGAAGATCCGGGCCTGAACGTCCTCCGTCATGCCGTGGCCGTTGTCTTCCACGGACAACACCACCGCGTCCGGCTGCGATGGGTCGCGGGACGTGGCGACGCGGATCGTCCCTCCTTCGCGCGGCAGAGCTTCCCCGGCGTTGATCACCAGATTCATCACGATCTGCTGAATCTGGCCCCGGTCGGCGCGGATGGTGGGCAGCCCTTCCGCCAGATCCATTTCGACATGCGCGGCCGGCCCCAGGCTGGAGCGCACCAGATGCACCACATCGCGCACTTCATCGGAGAGGTTCACCGATTCCACCGCGAGCCGCCCCTTGCCGGCATAGGCCAGCATCTGTCTGGTGAGCGCCGAAGCGCGCTGCGCGGCCCGTACCACTTCGTCGATCAGCGGTTTCGAGAGCGGGCTTGCGTCCTCGGCCGCCAGACTGGCGCTCCCCATGATTCCGACCAGCAGGTTATTGAAATCGTGCGCGACGCCGGCGGCCAGCACACCCAGGCTTTCCACCTTGTCTTCGTGCTGCAGTTTGGAATCCAGCTGCTTGCGGTCGTGAATATCGGTCACGGCGCCGATCCACTCGCGAATCTCGCCGTGCGCTCCGTACACCGGAGTGGCGCGAGTGAAGCAATACCGCCATTCCCGGCTCGCCGCGTGCCACGCCCGCCATTCCACCTCATACGTCGAGCGGTTCTCGACCGCCCTCCGCCAGCTGAGGGAGATGCGCGCCCGGTCGTCCGGATGCACCGCGTTGATCCAGTTTCCGCCCCGGTACTCTTCCCAGGTCTGCCCGGTATACTGCTGCCACGCAGGCTGGGGAACAGTGAATTCGCCGCTCGGGCTGGCCGTCCAGACTATGGCCGATGTGGCGACGACAAGCGACCGGTAGCGCTCCTCGCTCTCGCGCAAAGCCTCTCGCGTCCGCTTCGCATCCGTCACATCCCGGCAGTAGCAACTGATGCCGCCGTCCGATGCCGGATAGACCCGATGCTCGATCCAGCGGTCCCCGGCCGCTTGCCGGATCTCGAACTCCACGGTCGTCTGCTGACGGACCGCCCGTTCGAAACCGGCTCTTAC
>DAIDJK010000362.1 GCA_027450225.1 Bryobacterales bacterium
GCGGACTCAGCACCTGGCGCTCGATGACGATGTCGCGCATGTTCGGAGCGTATTCAGAAATCACATCGAGCACGCGGTCGCCGTAAGGCTCGCGCAGTTCGTCCCATGTGGCGCCCGGAGCGGCGCCCGGGCGGCCGTCGGGTGCGCCGGAAGGCGACGCATCCCGCAAGGTGTATGGCGCGTACTGCAGGAATATACCCATGATGTGCCGGCCAGCCGGAGCGAGGGACGGATCGTAAATGGTCGGGCAGGTCATTTCGAGCAGCGGATTCTGCGACGGCCGTCCGTATTTGGCGTCGTCCCACGCGCGTTCGACGTAATCGATCGAGGGACAGATGTGCATGGTGGCGCCATGCTGCGGCCCTGGCGCGCCGGGCAGCGCCTTGAAATCGGGCAGTCCGGCAAGCGCCAGATTCATCTTGAGCGATGTGCCTTCGACGCGGAAATGCTCGATCGTTTTCCGAAACGCGGGATCGAGATCCTGCGCGGCGAGCAGATGGAGAAACGTTCGCTTCGGATCGAGATTGGAGGCGATGATGTCGGCGTGGATCTCATCTCCATTCTCCAGAACCACGGCGTAAGCGCGGCCATCCCGGACCAGCAGGCGCTCGACGGACGTATTGGTTCTCACCTCCGCGCCGGAAGCGCGCGCCGAGGCGGCTATGGCTTCCGAAACCGCGCCCATGCCGCCTTTGACGAATCCCCAGAGTCCGCGCTGCCCGCCGACGCCGCCCATGCAGTGATGCATCAGGATGTAAGCCGTTCCCGCCGATCGCGGGCCGCCGTTCGCGCCGATCACCCCATCGGTGGCGAGCGTCACTTTGATCTGGGGCGATTCAAACCACTCATCGAGAAGATCGGCCGCGCTTTGCGTAAAGATTTTCGCGAGCCCGGAAATCTCACGGGAGCCCAGTTTGCGAAAGCGTCCCAGGAGTTTCAGCCAGTCGATGAAATCAGCCGGCTTCCGGGGCGGCAATTCCGGCGGCGTAACCAGCAGAAGCGATTCGACGATCGCCGCAAGGCGCTCCAGATACGCTTCGTACTTCGGAAAGCTTTCGGCATCCCGCGCGGAGAACTTCGCGATTTCGGCCAGCGTCTTTTTCTCGTCGCGCCAGAAAAACAGATATCGGCCATCCGGATAAGCCGAGAAGAAAGCCGGGTCCTTCGGCGTCACCTGGTATCCGAAACGTTCGAGTTCCAGTTCGCGAACGATGCGTTCCTGAAGCAGACTGACGAGATAAGCGCCCGTCGAAACGCGGTATCCCGGCCAGAGTTCCTCGGTAACGGCGCAGCCCCCGAGCATGGCGCGCCGCTCGAGAACGAGCACCCGCTTCCCTGCCCGCGCCAGATATGCGGCGGTGACCAGGCCGTTGTGACCACCACCGACGATGATGGCGTGGTATCGCGCCGGCATTCAGACCCGCGCCGGACGAAAGGCGACCACGGCAAGAGGCGGCAAGGTGATGGATATGCTGTAAGGGCGGTAGTGCGCCGGCTTCTTCTGCGCCATCACCCCGCCTGCGTTGCCCATATTGCTGCCGCCGTACCGCTCGGAATCCGAATTGAGCAGTTCCCGGAAGAATCCGCCTTCGGGTACGCCGATCACATAATCGGTTCGCGGTACCGGAGTGAAGTTGCAAGCGAACACCAGATACTCCGAACGATCCGACCCGCGGCGGATGAATGAGATGACGGACTTCTCGACATCTGAAAAATCGATCCACTCGAAACCGGAGTGATTGAAATCCACCTGATAAAGCGCCGGCTGCGCCCGATAGAAATCGTTCAGCTCCTGCACGAACAACTGAAGGCCCGCGTGAATGGGGAACTGCAGCAGGTTCCAGGGCACGCTGGAACTCGAATTCCATTCGTTGTAGTCGCCTACCTCGCTGCCCATGAAGAGCAACTTCTTGCCGGGATGCGCATACATATACGCCAGGAATGCGCGAACGTTGGCGAACTGCTGCCACTGATCGCCCGGCATTTTGGCGAGGAGCGAGTGCTTCCCGTAAACCACCTCATCGTGCGAGATCGGCAAAACGAAATTCTCGGTGAAGGCGTACAGCATGCTGAAGGTGATGCTGTTGTGGTGATACTTGCGATGTACGGGATCTTCGCTGAAATAGCGAAGCATGTCGTGCATCCAGCCCATGTTCCACTTCATCGTGAAGCCCAGACCGCCGGCGTAAACCGGCCGGGATACCGCCGGAAACGCAGTCGATTCCTCGGCGATGGTAATGGCGCCGGGTACGCTGTGCGCGAGTTCATTGAAGCGCCGCAGAAATTCGACTGCTTCCAGGTTCTCGCGTCCGCCGAAGCGGTTGGGGATCCACTCGCCTTCCTTGCGGGAGTAATCGAGATAGAGCATGGAGGCGACGGCGTCCACGCGCAGGCCGTCGATGTGATACTCCTTCAGCCAGAACAGCGCGCTGGCGGTGAGGAACTCCCGCACCTCGTTGCGGCCGAAGTTGAAGATGAGCGTACCCCAGTCCAGATGCTCGCCCTGCCGCGGATCGGCGTGTTCATAGAGCGCGGTGCCGTCGAAGTAAGCAAGGCCGTGCGCGTCTTTGGGGAAATGCGCTGGCACCCAGTCGATGATGACGCCGATGCCCGCGCGATGGCACTCCTCGACAAAGGCCATGAAGTCCTGCGGGCTTCCGAAGCGCGATGTGGGCGCGAAGTAGCCGGTGACCTGATAACCCCAGGAACCCGAGAAAGGATGTTCCTGAATCGGCAACAACTCGACATGGGTATAGCCCATGCGCTTCACGTACTCGACCAGCCTGACGGCGAGTTGCCGATAGGTGAGCGTCTCGCCGTTCGGCCCGCGCATCCACGATTCGAGGTGCACTTCGTAGATGGAGACCGGCTCCTCGAGCCAGCGGCGCTCCCCGCGGGCCAGCATCCACTCGTCATCCCGCCACCGGTAATCGGTCAGGTCACACACCACCGACGCTGATTTGGGTGGCTTTTCCGACTGGAAGGCGAATGGGTCGGCCTTCATCTGCTGATAGCCATGAAGGCGCGACCGCACCTGATACTTGTAGGCGTCGCCCACCTTCACGCCCGGGATGAAGATTTCCCAGATGCCGGAATTGCGCAGGCGCATCGGATGGCGGCGGGTGTCCCACTCATTGAAATCGCCCAGGACGGCGACGGCTTCGGCATTCGGGGCCCAGACCGCGAAGCGTACGCCTTCAACGCCGTCCAGCGCCGCAAGATGCGCTCCGAAGGATTTCCAGGCTTCGTAGAGCGTGCCTTCCGCATGAAGATGGAGATCGAAGTCCGTGATGATGGTTCCGAAACGATAGGGGTCCTCGATCACGCTCTCGAGACCATCCCATCCGCTGATGCGAAGGCGATAGGCGCCGGGCTCTCTCCCCGTTTCCGCGACATAGAAGCCGTCGCGATGGCGCTTCTCCATGGGAATGGTAGCGCCATCCATCTCGACGCACGCAGATTTCGCCTGAGGCAGAAACGCGCGGATCTCCCAGAGAACCTTTCCCTTGTCGAGGTTCACGGGATGCGGGCCAAGTACGCTGAACGCGTCGCTGTGGTATCCGCCGACGATGGCTTCCATTTCAGGGGCAGCAAGCTCCGAGGCAGGCATGGAAAACTCGATTATATGGCGATGAGCGAACTGCACCTGCATCTGGAAGGTACGGTGGACCGCGAAACAGTGGCGCTGCTCGATCCTTCGGTCAGCCGCGAGGAAGTGGATACGGCGTGGAATTTCAGGGATTTCGGCGGTTTCATCGATTGTTTCCGCTTCATCGCGCGCAGGCTCCGGGAGCCGCGCGATTACGCGCTGATCACGAAGCGCATGATGGAACGTCTGGCGGCGCAGGACATCTGCTATGCCGAAGTGACGCTCGGCGCGGGAGGAATTCTCTTTCGCAATCTCGACTTCGATGAGGTCTGGCGCGCGATTCGCGCGGCGCAACGCGAAGCCGCGGAGGCGTGGCCGGTTGAAATCTGGTGGAATCTTGACGCCATTCGCCAGTTCGGGCCGGATCATGTGATGCAGGTGGCGCGGCTTGCGGCGAAGTACGTGGACGATGGCGCCGTCTCGTTCGGCATCGGCGGAGATGAGGCGGCAGGTCCGGCGTCAGCGTTTCGGGAAGCGTTTCGTTACGCGCGCGACGCCGGTCTTCGCCTGACGGCCCACGCCGGAGAAACAGACGGGCCCGAGAGCATTCGCGCCGCGCTCGACATCGGGGCTGAACGTATTGGGCACGGCATTCGAGCCGTGGAGGATGAAAATCTCATGCGGCGTCTTCGGGAAGAAAATATTCCGCTCGAAGTCTGCATCACGAGCAATCTGCGCACCGGCGCGGTGACCTCCCTTCATGAGCACCCAGTCCGGCGGCTGCTGGATGCCGGGATTCCCATTACGCTCAACACGGATGATCCGGGAATCTTCGACACAACTCTGGAACGTGAGTTCGCCATCGCGAAGGAGAATTTCGGTTTTTTCGAAACTGAAGTTTTCCGCGTTCAGACCTGGGCTGAGTTGTTCCGGTTCCGAAGATAAACGGGTCAGGCAGAGTATGGCAGGATGACTGCGGCGTCCGGCGCATTCGCCATCGGGAAGACCGTAAACAATGGTTTGGCGCCACGCGCCGTGAGCCCGTTTTCACCGTTGTTGAGAACCGTGCTCAGACGAAGCACGGCAACCGAGCCGGATCCGCTGTTCACGACCAGCGCATATTCGCCATCGGGCGTGACCAGTACCTGGCGGGGATCATCGCCGACGTGCACGGAAGCCGCGAGTTGCCGGGTGTCGATATTGAGAATCGTAAGATCGCCCGTCGGCGGATTGCAGACCAGCAGAAGATTGCGGGCAATCGAGACGGCCATCGCGTCAGGCTGGCGCCCGGCCGGAATCGTCTCTTCAGCCTCATTTTGATAAGGCGCGACAATTGCGACAACATCTCCGCCCGGCCCGCTCACGAACATCTGACCGCCATCGGCATTGAAACAGAAATGGCGCGGCTCGATCGCAAGCGGAATGCGGGTGAGAAGCCTGCCTGTCTCCCAATCCGAGGTCACGATTTGCCTCGACGCAGCATCGCCGGCGAGCAGAGCCTTGCCGTCCATGCGGAAGCGCAGCGGAGCGCCGGCTGTCCCATCCGCTGTATGACCGATGAGATGGGCCGCTGAAACGGAGATTTTGGCGACCGCGCCGATCGACGGAATGGAAACTGCGGCGCGATCCCGCCAGACATCGAGGGCGACTCCCGGTCCGGGAAGGTTCACCCGTCCAAGGATCTTCGTGAGATCGCCGTTGGCAATCAGCAGCGCGTGGGGATCACTGGCCAGAATGACGGTTCGCGAACCATCCGCCGTAACGACGGCCGTCACCGGTCGGCCGGGCAAACGCAGTTTCGACGCGACTTCCATTCGCCCCGCATCGATGCGAACCGCAAGTGGCGGGTCGGCGCAGATGACGGAAACCGCGGAACCAGTGCGAAGCAGAGCGACAGGCCTGGCTCCGAGACCAATTCTTCCGATTCTGCGGAAATCGGAAAGATCAGCGACTGCAACTCCACGCTCCGTCGCGCTCGTGACGAACATGAAGCCCGCATAGCGGTTCGCCCGCTTCCGGCCACATGCCGCGAGGACGAGGCCGGAGAGCAGACTTCGGCGCGAGAAGGGAAAACCGCGAGTCACCGGGGGAAGGTTACCAGAAAGCGACGCTTCAGCGCGAGCAGCAAATCTGTGTGGAAATGAGAGATGAGGCGCTGGGCGCGGAAGCAACCTTCAGATAGTTGTCGGCTGCGAGCTTGCGATACACATCTCCCGCCACACCCGAGGCCATCGGACCAATCGACGGACGGCCACCTGTGAGCAGAACCACGACAACCAGCCGTCTGCCGCTCGTATCGTTGAAAGAGCCGAACCAACCCAGATGAGTGCGGCCCTCGCTGCACGTGCCGGTTTTGCCCATGATCACGGTGTCCTGCTGCGCTCGCCGAGCTGTGCCGAACTGAACCGCGCCTTTCATGCCGGGCTTGATGGTGTCGATAAGGTTGGCGATATCGAGATGACGTTTCACCTGCGGCTCGAAATCGCGGACTTCTTCGGGCGTTTTCGGATACTGCAGCCAATACAAAGTGCCGCCGTTCGCAACCGCGCTTATCAGCGCCGCAAGTTCCAGAGGCGTCTGGGAAATCTCTTCGCCGAAGCTGGTCAGCATGCCCATGCCCCCGTTTTTCGGCGGCGCGGGGGGGAAATAACCCGGATGCTCGCCTTCGATGTTCAGGCCGGCCTTTTCGCCATAGCCGAACAGGTGGGCGTAATAGCTGACGCGCTGGTACCCGAGCTTGATACCCAGATTGGCAAAGTAATAGTTGTTCGAGTATGCCAGGGCATCGGTCAGGTCCATTGATCGCCTGCTGTAAAAATGCAGCGGGCTGGTCCGATCGACCAGGCCTTCCCGCAGCGCGGCCAGCGCTACGGAAACCTTAATGGTCGAGCAGGGCTGAAACCCGCCGCCAAGCGCGAGTTGCTGGTTGACGATGGTCAGTATCCGACCGTTCGTCGGATCGACAACCACAACCGATCCGTTCATCGGCCCGAGCGCCGCAATTGCCGCTTTACGCACTTCCGGATCGTCAGACGCCGCGTTGTCGCCGATTGTCGAGTCCTTGTACGTTGGCTCATCCCACGTTTGAACCCAGACATGCCTGCGATTCCTGGCCGGCGTGTACGCCACTTTCGTAGCCGCTGCCCGGGCGGAGGTGCGGGCGGCCACTGCTGATTTCGCCGCCGAATGGCGGGTGTGGTGCCGCTTTTTCGCCGCAGCGAAAGCGTAGTTTCCCGCCGCCGAGATAGCGAGAAGAACGATTAATACACGAGTTGCAGATGCGAAGCAGCGCTTCATTTCATTTTTGTACGCGAAAGACAGGACAGCCTGTGGAATCCGGTGCGGCGCGCATCGGGACCAGTTCCGGGGAGCAACCGGAAAATTTATTTTGTCGCTTTCCACAGCGCTGGTCAATTGGAACCTCCGAATTTCCGAAACATTTTGCAGTCAGGCTGCTGTCCAGCCACCGTCGATCGCCATAACGGCTCCATTCACGAAAGCCGCCTGATCCGAACAAAGATAGAGCGCCAGATACGCGATCTCCTCCGGCTTTCCCAGCCTGCCCACCGGCTGACGCTGATTCAGTTCGCCGCGGACCTTATCTTTCTCATCTTTATGATATTTTTCGAGGTATCCCTCCACGAACGGCGTATCCACCGTGCCGGGCGCAATGCAGTTCACGCGCAGTTCCGTCGGATAATCGACTGCGAGTTGCCGCGTCATCGCCACCACTGCTCCCTTGGTACCGCAATACGCGAATCGCCGCTTCACGCCGACGAGCCCCGCCACCGAACCAATGTTGACTATGCAACCCTTCGCGGCGCGAATCAGTGGCAAACAAAACCTTGTCACCAGATACAGTCCCCGTACATTAACCCGGAAAATCCGATCGAAATCGTCGGCTTCGGTTTCCTCCGCGCCGCCCACCAGTCCGATCCCGGCGTTGTTGATGAGAATGTCCAGATGTTCGATTCCGGCTACGCCGTTCCGAACAGCAGCTTCGTCCGTGATATCGAAAATGCGGCAGGACGCGCCAGGAAGCTCAGCCGCGAGGCGCTCCGCGCGAGCTTTATCGACATCGACAATGACGACTTTCGCGCCTGCCGCAGTCAGCACGCGCGACGTCTGCTCGCCGATTCCACTCGCGCCGCCGGTCACCAGCGCGATCCGTCCATCAATGCGGAAAGGTTCTTTCATCTCGCGTGAATTCTAACAACCGGGGTTCATCGACCGCTGTTTCGGCTTTGCGCACTCTGAATCGGCAAATCGTGAGTTGCGCCCTCTGCCCCCGGCTCGTCGAATATCGCGCAGAGATCGCGGCGGTAAAGCGGCGCGCATATCTCGATCAGGAATATTGGGGAAAACCGGTTCCATCTTTCGGCGATCCACATGCGCGCGTGTTGATTCTCGGTCTCGCGCCTGCGGCTCACGGCGCCAATCGTACTGGACGCATGTTCACGGGGGATCGTTCCGGGGACTATCTCTACCGGTCCCTGCACCGCGCCGGTTTTGCGTCGCAACCAGATAGCCGGTCCGCCGACGACGGACTTGAACTGCGCGATGCCTGGATCACCGCCTCAGCCCATTGCGCGCCTCCGGGCAACAAACCCGCTCCCCAGGAACTACTCAACTGCAGCCGCTGGCTGGATCGCGAACTGGACCTGCTCACCGAACTGCGCGTCGTCGTGGTTCTCGGCCGCGTGGCAATGGAAGTATATCTGCGGATTCTCAAAACGCGAGGTCAGATCAATCGCATTTCCGACTTCGAATTCGGTCACAATCTGATGCATTCACTCTCGCCTGCGCTGCTCTCCTCCTATCACCCCAGCCAGCAAAATACTTCAACTGGTCTATTGACGCAGGAAATGCTCGATGAGGTTTTCCTTCGGGCCCGCCAAATCATCCAATTCGGACGAGTTCCCGCTGGACCTCGCCGGTAGTTGCAGCTGAAGTGCCGTCCACGAAAACGTCGACTTCGGAACGAATCCCGAAATCCTGAAGATAGATGCCCGGTTCTACGGAGAACAGCGCCCCAGACAGAATTCGCCGTTCGTCATGCGTCTCAAGATTGTCCATATTGGCGCCAGTCCCGTGAACCTCGGTTCCGATAGAGTGCCCCGTGCGATGAACAAACTGCTCTCCATATCCATGGGCTTCGATATGCCGGCGGGTTGCATCGTCTACTTCATATCCCCGAATTTCTCGACTCGCAGCCACCGCGTCCACAACCGCCTTTACGCCGCTGTCCCGCGCGTCCCGCACGATCTCGAAAACGCTTCGAATGCGCTCCGGAGCATCGCCGCAGAACCCGGTCCAGGTGATGTCGTAGAAGACGGCATCGGGTTCGTCCAGCTTTGCCCACATATCCAGCAGAACAAGGTCGCCCTGCCGGATAGGCGAATTGGTTTCGGCCGCCGGCTCGTAATGCGGATTGCCGGCGTGCGAGTTCACAGCGACAATGGGACCGTCGTCGGTCACCAGCCCCGCTTGTCTGAACTCATCACGAATGTAATCGCGAACCGCGATCTCATCCACGCCGGCGACCAGTTTCTGGCCGATGAAGCGGAATGCGGCGGCACGGATGCGATCCACGCGCCTGCCCGCCTCGATATGGGTCTGAAACTGTCGCGATGTGAGCCGGGCTTCAAACTGCTGAATCAGCTCAGCCGACGAGACCACCTCAATGCCATATTTCCTCACGAGTTCCACGGTTCCGGCATCCACCATCGCGACATACGGAATCGCGCAATCCGGCGAATACTGCATCGCTACGCGTTTCATGCCAGAAACCAGTCCGGCGACGAGCGCGTGTTGCTCCTGCCATCGGGAATAGCTCAGCTTGTTACCTGGAAGCGCGTCGAGCATTCGAGGCTCGACGCGATGCACCACGCCGCGCGGTTCGCCGCTCGCGGGAATCAGATAATACCAGCGTCGCGTGACATGCCGGGCCGGCCGGAAACCGAGCACTCGATAAGCCAGGGGATCGCGTTCGTGATGATCGAAAAACAGCCAGCCATCAAGCTTCTCACGGCGAAGTGCGTCCTGAATTCGGGCGAGGTCCATGCGATTCGAGAATAACCCGTTCGAGAGTTTGGCCATCAATGCCGTCCACTTCTATCAGCTTCATGGAAGCACTGGCTCCGGTGACGATGCGCACGGAAGAGGACGGCACCCCGGTGATTCGCGCAAGAAAGCGGACGATGGCTTCATTGGCTCTACCGTCGACTGGAGGCGCCGCTACGTTGAGCTTCCACGCATCTCCGAATCGACCGGTGAACGCCGTCTCGGTCGCGCCCGGTCTCACCTTAAGTTGAACGCGCGTCTTCATGCACCGCAGCCTTGCGCCACGAAATTTTGGCGCGCAGATCGGCCACACCCGCGGCATGCCGCATGGAAATTACCTCAAACGAAACAACGTCGTCCAGCCAGTCGTGACTGCTGCCATCCGGGTGCTGTGTTGCCACTGTGATCGTATACTGCTGTGGCGTCAGCCAGCAGTCGAACTTGAAATCGATCTCCAGTTCTTCGCCCTCGTCAAGTGGACCAGGATGCAGATTCTCGATGCTGGTGTTCGTGCCATAGACATCCATGCCGATACGATTCCGGATCAGAATGCCGATCATGGGCTCGACTCCGGACTGGTGAATCACCGTGCGGATACGCAACGTCACGGGTTCGCCGCTCGAAACCACGCCACAGCGCCGGCCTGCCTCATCGAGTAACGTAACATCGAGAATTTCGCTCGATCCATCTCCGTGACGGTTTGACGCACCCAGTCTGACGTCGCGATTCACCTGAAACGCCTTTTGTCGCTCGAGCACGAGGCCGATGTATTTGTCGATGACGCGCCGCGGTTCGCCCTCCGCCGCAATCTGCCCGTTCAACAGGAAAATCGCACGCCTCGACAGCTGTTTCACAAGCCCGAGATCATGCGAGACGAACAAAACAGTCGTATTCTTTTCACGCAATTCCTCGAATTTCCTCACGCAGCGATTCGCAAACACCGCATCGCCGACCGCCAGTGCCTCGTCGACAATCAGTATGTCCGGGTTCACGTGTATGGCGGTGGAAAACGCGAGCCGCACGTACATACCGCTCGAGTACTCTTTCACGGGCCTGTCAATGAACTCGCCAATTTCCGCGAATGCCTCGATCGACGCGAGATTCCGCTCCATCTCCGCCCGGGCGATTCCCATAATCTCACCGTTTATGAAGATGTTTTCGCGTCCTGAGAACTCCGGATTGAAGCCGGCGCCCAGTTCCAGAAGCGCCGCGATCCGGCCGCGAGCCACCACTCGCCCCGTAGTCGGCTGCAGGATGCCGCTTACGATCTGGAGCAACGTGCTTTTTCCGCAACCGTTCGGGCCGATCAAGCTGACGATCTCGCCGCGCTCGACGGCAAACGAAATATCGCGAAGCGCCCAGAAGTCCGTGTGCAGCGAACCGCGGCGCAGCGGATTCAGTTCCCGAATTCGATCGAATGGCGTCTTATACAGCCGGTAAAGCTTCGAGACATTCTGGACTAGCAGCAAAACACCAGTCTACAGTCGGATAATCACGTTTAGACCACTCCCAGGACTGGTCACCCCAACGCCCGTCACGTTGAGACTCAACGTGTCCGATGAGAACAGCGGTGGCAATCCGAAACCATTCACCACGTTTGACATGTTGGCTCCCGCGGGAACCGTCAGAGTTGCATACGGATTGCCGTTATGCGCAACCTGCAGGATCACGCTCCCTCCGATGGGCGGCGTTCGCAGCATCGCATAGATGTCCCGCACGGATCGATTCGCGTCTACCACCACGTCTGGCGCGGCGCCGCTTTGTACTGCAAGGTATCCATTCACCTGAAACGTGTATTGGCCGCCGCCCATGGTTCGCAGACCGCTGTCCACCGTACTCGTGTACGCATTGGTTGTAGCAGGCCCGTCGCCGAGAGCATTCGTCATATACAGCGAAACGCTGGCGATCCGAACGTTCGGGATCTGCACTGGAATCTGCCAGTCACCGCTCGCCGGGCTGCCGAAGAAATTCTTCACAAATGGAGCGATGATAGTCGTCTGTTTCAACTGGTAAACTGGCGCGGTTTGCGCATGCGCGGCGGCCGTCGTACCCTGAGCGCCCCGCGTCACCAATAGTCCGGCGCCTGCGGAACCTGTGACAATCATGATTTCCTGATCGATTTGCACGAGAGTTCCGGTCTGGATCATCGCAGTTACCGGAATTGATGTATCCGCTACCGCCACTGGAGCACTCAGCGCGAGCCCGGCCGGGCCGTTCACCTCGTCATAGTAGTTGAATGTAGCCGTCCCGGCCGAGATGCTGCGCGTGTTCTCCAGTGTCTGGAATCCGATCGGTCCCAGGAGAATCGATCCAACCCCGCTCGTGATTCCGACGCCAAAACCCGGTGCAGGTGGCACATTCGAATCCGCTGCTAGTCCGCCCGACTGGCCCAACACCCAGCGTGTGAGCGGAGAGACCTGATAGACCGATTCGATATTCGTAACATTCGCTGCTCGCGCAAGTACATGTATGCCCGCGCCGATTCTCTCCGGAACATCGATCGTTAACGGGCTAACGCTCCCCGTCGCGCCTGTTCGCCACGAACTTTCCGCAATTACGAAGAAACTGGTGGCATCAGGCGGAATAGTGAACGGCTGTACCGTTGACAGAGTCGTTGGCGTGTTGCTCGCAATGGTCGCTTCCTGTGAAGCGCCGGTCCCCCGCGTGATGCGCACCGTCGCGCCTCCGTAGGCATTCGGCTTCATGTTCAGGATGGCGTTGCCCACCGCGTTGGCCGATGCTATTGTCGCTGAGGTTTCAGGTAGTAACTCCCATCGCCAATACGTATTCACGTGGTCGAATTGCGGATCGGGTGGCAGTTCGGTCTGGAACGGCAGACCGTCATCGATGAACGTGGCGGCTGCCGCTGTTTTGGACGAGATTCGCAGCAGTTGCTGCGGCGTTGTCCCCCGATAGACGTTGAAGCCTGCCGCGCCGGCCGGCAATCCTATGCCGCTAAGCGTAATCGCGCTCGTGTTTAGTCCTGCAGGCGTCGCAGCGGTAGCCACAAACGACAGCGGACTCTCGCCTCCGCCACTGTCAACCGCGCTGATCGCGTAATAGTAAGTGATGCCGCCCGCCAGTGTCCCGCCCGTCCCGGTAACCGTCGCCCCGAGGCCCAGCAAAGGAGCCGGCAAAGTACCGGGATCGTTCGCGGGGGCAGCGAATGAGATCTGCAGTTGCACCTGTGAAGATCCATCGCTGCCGGTAATCTCTGATTCCTGTATTCCCAGTTGCGGATTCCCGTTCGCATCGATTACCGTTCCGCCTATGGGCGACGGTAATCCGTTGGTTTCCCCGGATTGCCATCCCCGCCCCCCCACCATCCCCGTGACCGTGTCCGAATACCACGCGTCGTTATGCAATTGCGCCGTGATCGAGACGGTTCTGTAGTTCTGCCCTGGCGCGATCCTGGTGACTCGAAACGGCGTCCGTTGCAGGTTCTCCTTTGCGTACGTCACCGTAATCAGATCGCCGGGCAGCAGGCCCAGACCTTTGACGCTCGTCTGGAAGTCGATGAACAGATTACCTTCAAGCCCGCGATTCAGCGCGAGCGCCAGCAATCGCTGCGCCTGACTGAAGTTCGAAATCCCCACCGCTTCGGATTGGATCGCAACTTCCTGAGCGCACAAGAGCGCATCCTCCTGGTCCGCGAGTGACAGGCTGTCCTGCTGATACTGGTTATAGCTGTCCTGAAACTCGATCGAGATTCGGTTTGGAGTAGCCTGAGCGCCCTTTTTCGACAGTTGCACGCTGCTGCTCCCATCGCTGTTCCGGGCAATTGAGGTGGCGTCGAATTCGTAGGCTGGCCACCCGCCGTTGAACGCCGCTTGGGAATTGCTGCCGGGCGGCAACGTCGCCTGCTGCAGGGCGAAGGTATTCTCCACGCGGCATTCAAGATTGCCGCTCGTGTTCATCACCACGTAAAGGCTGGTGCCGCTTCGAATGGCACGGATGATCTCACCGGCTGCCGTAGGCCGGTTGACCGCAAAATCGCACTGAAACCGTGGCAATGTGACATTACCGGCCACCGGATCCGTCGCGCTGATCTGCTCGTCACAGTAGGCCGCTGCGCTCGCGAAACTGCCCTGATCGATTTCATCGGCCGTGTAGCCAATGCGCATCAGCACATCCATCAACACCCAGGAAGGATTGTTTGAAAAGGATATTCCGAGATAATTGCCTTTTGAGTCGTATTGCGGCAATTGCAGTCCCTGCATCAGCACCTGGACGCTGGCGATGTTTGTCCCGTTGTTGATTCGGTTTGGCACAACGATGGACAGATAAGCCATGCCCCCGTACGGATCGCCTTGTGGTTTGCCGCCTGAATCCGTGAAATTTGGATCGAACTCCCCGTCTCGCGAACCCGGAGTAATCAGGTTGTACCATCCGGTTGCGGTCATGTTCTGACCGGCGATACCCTGAGGGATCTCGATGCTGTTCACCAGCACGGCCTGAACGCCCTGGATCGGCCCCATCCCCAACAGAACTTCCATGCGGGTCAGATTGCCGTCGTTCCGTGCGAAAACGACGTCCGGCATCACCCATTGCGTGCCGTAAACAAGAGGTACGAAGTCGTTGTACCTGGCCTCGTTGTCCTGAACCGGCGAAAGCTGATAATGAGCCTGCCCCGTCCCCCGCACCAGAATCGACGCGGGCACGAACTCGATTCCGCCAAATCTCGATGTCGTTCGGCCACTCGAATCGGACGAAAACATGCCACGCAATTCGCAATCTGAGCGCGTGTACGCGCAGGAAGTGTACGGGCTCGACCCATTCATTGTCCCGACGCCGCCGGCCTGATCCGGCGAGTAGCCACATGAATAAAACTGCGAGTATCTGCCCCGCGCCGCGCCGCCATCCACCGCTTCCAGCCGCTGTGCCGCCGTCTCGGGAAATCTCCAGGGACAGATTCTCTGGATGCGTACATTCGGCAGCACAGCCATCTGCAGAGTCATCCGGTTCATCGCGCTCAGCCGGAAAGAATTCTCGGTAATCAGTTCCGGCGGATTCATCAGTCCCCTGAAAACCGTGACAGGAGTACTCGTCGCCGCACCGGTCGCCACATCCACAAATGCCGACTGGACCACAAGTTGGGCGCCTTTGAAGCCGCTTTGAGCCTCGATCTCGGAAAGCTGCGAGTCCGCGTTCGCCAGCTCAAACGTCATCTTCGGAACGCCACCAACCTGCGTGTCTGTCGTCGCCAACGACTCGAAGGCGTTTTGCTTGAGCAGGCGCCCTTCGTAAACTACGCCGTTCCAGGTGATCGTCCGGCTGCTCCAGTTCCAAACGGTTCCGTCCGGCATCGTACACGTGAAAAACAGCAGCGGCGTGTCGCCGGTAAGTTGCTCTTTCGATGTGAATGGATTGTTCATCAGGCCCCAACCCGCGAAGTCAAATCGATTTCGACCGTGAATACGCCGGGCGCCGTAGCTGTCACCTGCAGCT
Source organism: Bryobacterales bacterium (assembly GCA_027450225.1). Classification (GTDB taxonomy): domain Bacteria; phylum Acidobacteriota; class Terriglobia; order Bryobacterales; family Bryobacteraceae; genus BOG-234. The sequence continues at coordinate 15,101 of DAIDJK010000362.1, forward strand.
CATCGGTTGCGAAGTAGGTCTCGGAATAGATGCCGGCCCCCGTCGTGGTTTGCTTGTAGGATGCGGCAGCGGGCTGCGCTTCCACCTGCGGGCCGAAAATCTGAATGCTCTCTCCTGCGGGAACGGCGATTGAAAATCCGGACTGCGCGGCTCCAGTCGTCCCCCCGCCCGAAATCTGATAGCGCGTCCATGTCGGCGTCAACCCAGGATTGGACCTCGTCCCGTCTCGAAGCAGCGCAAAGCTGGTCGCCGCGTCGCTTCTCGCCCACACGCTGAAGCATGCGACATAGTTTCCGGGAAGGTTAATCGTCTGCGCCAGCATCTGCTCCGCGGCTGCAGGATTCACCACAGTCGCAGCTCGCGTTGTCCCCATCGGGTCCACCGCGCCCACTGTTACCTTCAGTTGCCCCGCCTGCCAGTTCGGCTGCGTATAATCCTCGCTCCACGCCAGCAGATTCGCCATCGGATCTACGAAGAGAAACGCTCCATACTGCCCTTGGCTCGTTTGAAACAGTGTGGTGATATTTGCCATCTCCGCCGCGGTAAGGTCCTGGTATTGCAGCTTCCATGAGATCGATGAAGCGGGCGAATCGGGCAGCATGATCATCTCGCCGCTTTCCACCTGATTGGAAATCCATCGCCATTGCCGCGTGCGTTGCGCCGGATATTGCGCAATCGCGCCGGACGCCGTCTGCGGGAAATACGTCATGACGCGATCTCCTCCACAACGAGCGATGCCTGCCCGTTTTCTTCCGCCGTCATTGCGGCTTTCATGTATCCCCCGGATAAGATGCAAGTCGCCGCCGTCTGTCCTGTCACCGGATCGGTGAAGGAAAACGTCGAAAGGCTTTGTTGCTCCACGAACGCGATCACTGCCGCCATCTCCCCTTCATCGAGCGCATTCAGCTGGATCGACCACCGCCTCAGCGCCCGTCCCTGAATTTTGTATAGCTGCCGGCTTCCGTCCATGAACTGAACGGACTGGCTCACATATCGCGTGCCTGACTGCAGCGGATATTGCGCAACCGCGCCTGTTTTGAGCGTTGGAAAGCTTGCCATGATCAGAGGCTTGAGATCACGTGATTGATCGGATGCAGGTTCAGCATCGCCTCGCGCACGGCGCTCGCGATGTCATTGGCCCGATCCATGAAGGACTGGCTGTCCATAGCCTGCACGTGCACGGTCACCTGCGGTGCCGCTGCGGATCCATTGCCTGGCTGAGCGGCGGTCTGCATCGTGCCCGTCGACTGCGGCTGCATGAACCCGTTCAGCGCGATCGGCGGCGGCGGTACGTAGTAGTTCAATGGTGGTGGCGCGCTGGGGCCGCCGCCGAACAAACTCGCGATACCCGAAACAATCGGTGACAGCAATCCCAGGCCGCCTCCCAGAAAGGTCGAGGCGAGCCCACCGAGCGTGCTTCCCACGGAATGTCCATTGGATTGCACCGATGTATTGCTCTGCAGCGCCTGCGTATTCGCTGCAATCAATTGCGCCTGCTGCTGATACGCCGTCCTCAATTGCATGATCTCGTTCGATGCCTGCGACATCGAGGAACTGGTACCGCTGCCCCCGGCCACAAAGCCCCCGCCGATCGTAGTCGGATATGGCACGCCTCGCAATCGCGACGGCGCTATCGATTTGAATGTCGCTTCAATGTTGCGCCTGGCCATCTCGAATCTCGCTCTCCATTTCTCTCTGTAGAATCAGGAACGCATCCACCTTCCTCGCTTCCGTATCGAGCGAGTCGGGGACGGAAAGCCTCCGCCGCGCCACGAATTCTTCAATCCACGCAAGGCTTTGCCCCGTGACGAACGACTTGGGGCATTCTTCCGCTCTCGCGCCTCTGCGCCCCCAAACCACACGCGGCTCGCCGCGCTTCTCCGGCGCGAGGAATCCGCACCGCCTCTTTATTTCCAAGCCGTTTTTCCGGCACTCGTCGCAATTCCATCCGGCCCGGTTTGCGAATTGAAACTGGAACGCGACGATCAGTTTTTTGTTTCAGCGTCCGTCAGCCCGCACTCCGCCCGAATCGCTGTCAAAGCTTCGATGAAGAGGTCTTCCGGGCCGCGCTCGATCAGGGCATCCACATCTGCGGCCTGGCCGTCGATCTCGAGCCCCCGCACTTGCTCGAGCCCCCACTTCACGTACAGAGTGTCGATCTCAGCCGCCAGAATCCCGCTCTCCATCCGGTTCCGCTCTTCCTGCCCTGCCTCGAAGTATTCGAGCCGCGCCGCCAGATCCCGAACGCGCCGCATCAACTCCAGCCGCCTCCCGAAGGTCATCCGCGCGATGACAAACTCGACTCCCGGCTGCGTCGTCGACGCAACCACCGTTCTGCGTTCCCACTCGGCCATTCCTTACCCCTTATGCGAAGGCCACTATCAGCTCGTCGTTCACCGTGCCCTGGGCGCGCGAACTGGCGAACTTCCACTTCAAACGCTGGTCCGTATCGTCGAACTGCGGCACATCCGGCACGATGCTCTTCACATACACGCCCATCAGCTGTGTCGCCGCCTGCCCGGTCTGAAACATCACGCCCATCGGTGAGAGTTGCCGCGCCGCCTGATACAGCGCGGTTGTGGCGGCATCGTCCTGGCCGAACAGTTCGAGCGTCATCGATACCTCACGAGTCCCGGGCGCGATCGCTTGCGGCAGCGAACTTCCAAATTCGTTCATCCGCATGTTCACGTTGTTGTTCAGATCGATCGACGCCGCGCTGACCGTCAGAAACGAACTCGGAACCACCCCGAGCCACACCTGACCAAGATTTCCCGGTATGGGCGAGTAACTGAACGTTGAAACCGTTGGTTCGGCTGGAAACGCCGTCATTCCGCCCTGTCCGTTCTGGAAGGATGCGCTGTCCACGATGTCCTGCGCCATCCCGCCGAAGTCCAGCTCCTGAAAATCCCCGTTCAGTTTGATGCTGAGGGTATTCATCGCCGAGCCCGTCAGCACGCGCTGAACGGCCGTCACAGGGTCCCAGTAATCGAACAAGCTCACGCTGGGCAATTCCTGGCCCGGCATGTAGGTCGCTGTAGGTCCCATTGGCGTCCCCGGCGCCGGCGCTGTCGAAAACGGCGCGTTCACCACTACCGTCGTCGGATTCGCTACCGCGGCGACGAACCGGATCTCCGCCCCGCTGCTGATCGCCTGTCCAGGCTGCAGGCCATGCGCCGATGCGAAGTTGATCGTCGTTGTCGTGCTGCCGGCGCCCGCATTTGCGCCCGCCCACAACCTGCCCGCCGATCCCATTCCCGCTTCGAACAGCGGTCCGTACGCCGGCAGCACAGCCCCGGCCGGCCAGTCGCGCATGTAAGAGGTCAGGGTGAACTTCGTCTCCCTTCGCATGCCCACCGGGTTCCCCGCCCACGTCCGGCTCCCCGTCTTGTCCTTGCGCTGCGTCTTCGTCACCTGCTGCTGCGCGGACAGTTTCACGGCTGGAATCCGGTTCGCCGCAGTGATCGTCGGCGCCGTACCATAAGCCGGCTCCTTGGCCACATACCAGCGGTTCGCATTCGATGAAATGTACGCCATACCTATACGCTGACCTCCAGATCGAACGTCACCTTCGCCCTTTGCAGGAAATTTCTCCCGCCCCGCACCACGGGTTCATAAGCGACTTCGTAACCACCCACGTAAAACGCTCCATTGCCCCAGTCGCCGCGCGAAGCTTCCAGCAGCGCGCATACCCCGTCAACCGCCGTCTGCAGATTGGTCTGCACATCCGCCAGCGTGTCTTCCGAATGCCGCACCTCCGCGTTCATTCGAGCCTGCCCGGAAAACTGACGGTATTTCTCCGCCAGCGTGTTTGTAAGCCTGTCGCAATAGACAAGAATCGATGGATACTGGATCTGCTGCGTCGTATCGGCGATGTCCACGCTCACGTTCTGCGCCGTGACTGACTTGATCGCAAGCGGCGTCAATGCTGGATCGGACTGCGTGATCGCGCCGATCTGTAAGTTCACGCCCTGGCTCGTCGACGTTAGCTTCGATACCAGCATCTGTGTCAGATTTCCGCTGAGTCCCGCCACTCCTTCATCTCCCTTCGCTTATCCCCGGAGCATCGTCCGCACCAGCGGTCGCCAGAATTGCGTCGTTTGTCCGCATCCGGGCGCACGGCCGCCGGTCACCTGGCCAGGCGCGTAGGTATAAGTGCTCCCGGTTGTCAGAAGCGTCGTGTTCTGCAGTGTCATCGCATTGGGGGCCGCGCCCGCGTAGACGTTGAATCCGGTCGCGTTCGCCGGCGGCGCAACGGCTGTCACCGTCATGTACTCGCCCGCGGCCACCGTGATCGACGAAGGATCGGACGCCTGCCCTTCCATACCTTCGGCATTCACCCACGCCACGCTCGCGTAGAACACGCCTCCGGATCCCGCGCCCGCTGTTGTGCTCAAAGCTGGCGGTTGCGCCTTCGAAATCGGATCGTTCACCAGTTCAAGCCCCGCCCCCACGAAAACCTCTCTCGCCGAGCGCGTCAACGCAACGTATTCGTCCCACTTGGCCTGATACCGATCCACCAGCTGGCTGAAGTAAGCGTCGCGATAGACATAAGCCAGCGCATTCATCCGCTCCCATCTCCGCAGCGGCTCGTTGACAACGATCTGATTCACGCGAAGCGATGGCTGCCACACCAGCTCCAGCATCGGCCGCGGCCGGATCAGCCAGACGTGCAGGTCGGACCGGATCTCTTCCCACGCCAGCCAGAGCTTCTTCGTTACGTTGATCCCACAGATCTGCGCTGTCTGGAGCAGACCGCTGTCTTCATCCGCCAGCTGATCCACCGTATTCGCCGGCCCGTCTACGAACAGCGCCATCTCAGTTCCGCTCTTTCGTCCTGCGCGGTTCCGCCGGCAGAACGACCACCTGCATCTGCCGCGCGGCCTCTTCCCGGTCGAACTTATCCTTCGCCTCGCGCATCGATTTCCGGAACTCTTCCGATTCCTCATCGCTCGCCAGCCGCGCCCGGCTTTCCGCGATCATCTTCGCCGCAACCGCCCGGGGCGCTTCCGTCAGCACTCCCGCCTTGCCGCCTTCCGGAGTCACCAGACTCACCAGCACCACGTGGGTTTCGGCAATGCTCGCTTCAACTTCCCGAAGCTTCCTGTAGTAAGCCCGCAGATCCATCTTGTGTCCTCTCGTCCTTTTTGACTTCTGTCCACGTTCTTTCAAAGCCGGGTGAGGCCTGACCGACTCCCCACCCGGCTCTGGCCTTCCTGCTAGCTGTTCACCTGCACTGCGAAGTTGTTCCGCAGCACCGCGCAACCGTACAGCACGTCCACCGTGAACTGCTGCGACAGCGTATTCGGCTGGTAGCTCATCGTCACTCGCATGCCGAAGTTGCCCAGCTCCGCGTATTCCGCAATCGCTCCCGTTCCCGGCAGAGGCTGCGGAAGGCGCCGGATCACCAGCCCGATCGCGTCCTTGCAGAACGCAAGGTTATGCGTATTCGCCGGCGCGCTGCCCGTCTTCGGCACGAACTGCGAACGGAAGACGAAGAAGTCTTTGATCTTCCCGATCGAACCGTCGATAATCGACTTCAGCCCGGCGTCGCCGACTTTGTCGTATTCGGTAAATCGCGGAATCTGCCGCATCGCCGAATACGTATTGCTGTCTAGTACCAGATACTTCGGTTCGCTCGCCGGAACCATGGCGCTGAACAGCGCCGTCTCCGCCTGGTCGATCACCCCTTCGGTCACCGGCGTACCCGCCGTACCTACCGGCGCATTCGAGGTGAATCCGGCATACAGGTTCAGCAGGCTTGTTTCGATATTCTGCGCGATTGCAACCACGGCCGGCTGCATGTACACCTGCAGAAGGTCCGGAACTGCAAGCACCTTCGTTACGTCCGGAATCTGGAACGTCGCTTCCACGTGCGTGTTCAGCACGATCTGCGCATTTCCCAGACTCGGATTCTGCGGCTGTACGGCGCCGCCTTCCGCGATATTGTTGGCCACAAGCTGCGGAGCGATCGGCACATTCACCGTATCTCCCGCCTGCGCCAACGTCGGTTCGTAGTCACGATTGACCAGGTTCCCCATCACGAGGTTCCCCACCAGCGCCGGCAGTGCATCCGCCGCCACCAGCTTCACAATCGCGCTCGCCACGTTAGCTGACGTAATTGATGGCATTTTTCTCCCTTGTTACTTCTCTTCCGCCAAAACAAAAAGGACGGCCATTGGGCCGTCCTTGTCCTGACGCAGTCTCCTGACGAGCCGATGAATCGGCCCGCCAGATCCCCCGGAGCGAGTCTTTCGGCTACGCCCCCCGCAACGTTTGCGACGCGACTCTCAAAATCTCCTGCCGCACTCGTTCGAGCTCTTCCTTGCTCATCGACGGGCTGATCTTGTCGATATCGACCGACGGAGCCGCCGAAGGACCCGCCTTCTGCGTGCCCGTCATACCCGTCCCGCCCGCGATCCGCGCCGGCAGAAATTCGGGATTGTCCTGGACAAACGTCGCCAGATATTCGCTCGCGGGCTGCTCCCCACGCTCCGTCTTCGCCATCAGCCGGCCGTCTTCAGTCCGCACGATCCCATCCTGCACGGCCTTGTAGGCTAGGTCCACCTTTGAGACCCCCAGCCGCTGCAACTCCGAGCGGATCGCCGAGCTTCTCTGCGCCTCGTCGGCCGCAACTCTGCTCCGGCGGTTCTCCTCCACCAGATCGTTCATCTGCTTTTCGAGCGCTTCACGCTTCCGCCGCTCGTCCTGCAGTTCCGCTTTGTAAGCGGGTTCGCGCCGTACGTTATCCTGGCGCATATATTCGGCGATGGCCTGTCGCACGATCGCCTGCACGTCAATCGATCCTTCCATATCTCCCCTTGATCCAGATGGCACGGGCATTCAGCCCGTGCATTAACTCCTCGTGCAAATCAGACAGAGATGAACGAACTCATCCCTGCGCTGGTCCCCCACTCTGTTCCGCGTCGATCTCGGACATGATCTGGTTCTTGATCTCCTGCCGCGCATCCGCCAGATACTTCATCGCTACTCTCTTGTAGATCTGCCGTTTCAGCGTCGGCGATCCGACTCCAAGATTCAGCAGATTCTGCGCGTCCTGCACATCCGTTCCGAATTCCGTAATGTCGAATTCGTCCATCCCCGAGACGTCGATCGTCAATCCATCCTGCCGCGCCGCCGAGATCGCCGTCATCACGTGCCGCATCGAGTCCTTCACTACGGATCCGTACGCTCGAAGAATTTCTTCCGTGATGCTGAAGTCAAGCTGCCGGCTCACGCCCGATTGCTGCGATCCCGCCCCGTCATCCGCCTGCTGCATCAGATAGCAGACGCGATATATCTCGTCCTTCAGACTGACGAGATTGTCCGCGGCGATCTGGTACACCTTGCCTTCCGGTTCCGTCCATCCGAACTTGTCGTTCGGCCCCAGCTGGATGTAATAGCTCTCGCCGGTAATCTGATTCCATTCCCGGTCTGAATAGACAACCGGCATGGCGAACAAGCCCATCGTCAGAGCCCATGCCAGAGCATTTGACTTGTTGAAATGCTCCAGTTGCAGCAGCGCAACCTTGTTCGTCAGCCACAGCCCCTCGCTCACCTTCACCTCGAATACCGGCACCCGGCCGATCGACGCGAAGCCATGCGGCCCCTGGTCCACTTGTTCGATTTCCTTCGAGTCCGATCCGCGCCGCTCATACGCCTCGAAGTGCTCGCGGTCGTAGTAGATCCATCGCGTATCGCGCTTCCAGCCGAACGATTTCACGCTGTCCTGCTTCAGCCACGACGTCCGTATCACCACCCACTCGAGTTGTCCCCGGTCATCGTAGCTCCAGTTGATGACCTCATCCGCCGTATAGCCGACAAGATAGGATCGGCTCCGCCCCGAAGCATCCTCTTCCGCGCGCGTCCGCGCCGGCCCCGTCCGCGGAAAGTCCACCACGATATAGGACTTCCCGCATACCAGCGCTTCTGTAATCTGCTGTTTGAAGAACTGCGTCAGCGTCGTCCCTCGCAGATCGCAGTTCTGCACGAAATCCGCGAAAAAACTTTTCCCGCGCTCGTTGCCGCCGGTAAATTCGATCACCGGCTCCTTGCGCACCAGCGTCGCCGTATACCAGTCCACGATCGAACCCAGATAGTTCTGGTAGAACACCCGCATCAATCGTTCCTGGTAGACTTCCAGCGGCTCTTTGTGCCGTCTTACAAGGTACTCGTGCGCATGCTCGCGAAACTGCTCGCCGCCTGCGTACAGGTCGCGGTAGCGCCGCCACATCCGCGCGCGGCTTGTATAGTCGGGATGTTCCTGCTCGATATGCGTGTTCACCGCTTCTCCTGATCTTCTCCGCGCCGTTTCAAAGCAGCCGGTTTCCTTTCTCCCCCGCCGTCCCGCGGCATTCCTGCCAGATGAGATATCCGAGCGCGTCGGATAAGTGTGTCCTCATCCGGTCCTTCTCCTTGTCTACCTCCAGGGAATCTTCCCGGTAGCAGACCTGCTCGAAGTCCGCGATCAGCTCTTTGCACTTTGGATCCACGAACAGAGTCGCTTCACCGCTGGCGTTCCGCAGTCTCGAGTTCACCAGCGCAATCCGGTCCCTTACCCGCGGATTCGCCGAAGGCACGCGCATCGTCGCCTTGATGTTTCGCGTGTTGCAGAAGTCCCGGACAATGTCGTAATCGGTCGATCCCGTCGTCTGCATCTTCTGCCCCGACGCATCCCCGTAGATGGTTACCGTTTGCGCCGTCCTTCCGAAGCGCTTCTCGAATTCCAGACACGCGTCTTCCGTCCTCGCGCGCCTCAGTACGATCTCGTCCAGCACCCGAATCTGATCGCCCGAACGCTGCGCCACCAGGGACGACATCGGATCGACGTTGAAATCCAGCGCCCAGATCAGCGGCAGCTCCGGATTCAACCGTTCTTCCGCGACATTCATCTCGCGGCTGAACGCCGAATACACCAGGTTTCCCCTCGCATTCAGGTAATCCCCCAGAACCTCCTGCCGGAAAAAGTTCTCGTCGTAGCTGGATTTCAGCCGGTCATAGAAATCCGGCAGCCGGTCCAGCAGATGCCGGTTCTCGAAAGGCTTCGCCAGTACCGTCTCGTATCCCTGCGTCCGGTTCGCCACGAACTTCCGGTAGACCCAATCGAATCCCTTTGGCGTCCAGACGGCAAAACCACAATGCCGCGCCGCTTTCGGGTCCCGCAGTCTGCCTTCTAGTCGCAGCCACGCGCCTTCCGGTACGTACGTCAGCTCATCCACGCCAAACCATGCCAGATTCGTCCCGCGCAGCCGCTCGAAATCATCGAGCGAACGCAACAGGATTTTCGAGCCGGTATCTTTCATCACCAGCTGATTCTCCGCGCGATTCACCTCGTGCGGTATGTTGTTTTCCGTCAGAGTTTCAATCAACGCCGCCAGCGTCGAGTCCCTCAGCATCGGATAAGTCGGCGCCCCGATCAGGCCCGTCCGCCCAGGATTCAGATAGCTGAGCCGGATTGCTTCCTGGCATAATGCCTGGCTCTTACCGGATCCTATAGGTCCTGAGAATCCCTTGAATCTTGCCGCCGACAGATGGAACTTCTTCTGGCTGGGTAACGGCGAATAGCTTATTCTTCGTTCGCAGGTGAGTTGTTCCATTCTTCCACCCAACGCACCGTCACCTGCTTCGGCGCCTCGTCTGTCAGTTCTTTGCGAAGCTGGATCAGTCTCACCAGATCGCTTACTGATGGCTTCAGATCCTCCCCCGCGAGCTTTCCGCGAATGTTTTCAATCGCCTCATCGATAGCGTTGGCGACTTCAGATAGCCGTTCCTCGAATGGCTCGGCGCCCTCTTTCTCCCTTTCCCCCCCGGAGTTTGGCGTTTTCCGTTTCTTGTCCCGCGGCGTTTCCGCCTCGGGTTCGTTGTTATCGTTTTGTTTTTTCATCGGAGCCTCGCCGAGGACGCCGTGCGTCCCCTTCAGCTACCCGCCCTTTCGCGCGACCTGCATTCCCCCGTGCGCGCTGACTTCCTGCAAGAAAACTAGCATCCACCCGGGCCGCCCCAATGAGGTCCGAACGGGATCTCGTTGATTCCACAATCGATTTCGGTTCGCAATTCTCGGTGATTCCCCTACGGCAGCTGCTACGGATCGGCCACAACGAGGGATGAAAACGGCGGTGAGCAGCGGCATGCTGGTTTTGCCGCGGGGTAAATCAAAGCCGGCTACCGTCTGGTGCTTCGAGCCCGTGTGTGAATCTGGCCGGACGCTTTTGATGGCACAACGCAGTGTTGCCGAT
>DAIDJK010000363.1 GCA_027450225.1 Bryobacterales bacterium
GTCACGTTCGTGATCGTCCAGGAAGTGCCGAGCGGAAACTGGGGCGTCGCCGGCAAAGTTATGACGGCCGACGCCGTGAAGGCCCTTCCGGCCAGCGCGAAATAATCGCGGCGGCGTTTGGGTAAGCGTTTGTCAGTATCGGCGTAACCAGGAACTTTGCCCTGTTATCCTCGCAAGATCGATCTGGGCAAGGTTGATCGGGGAGACTGGTTTGCCGATGAGAAAAATACTGCGTTCGAAAATCCTGTTTCTGGCCGCGCTTTCGGCGTGTTCCGCGCTTGCGCAGAACGCGACGTCGCAGGCCGTAGATGCGGCCAACAGGTTCCTCTCCACGCTGGACGCCTCGCAGCGCAAAGCCGTTGTCTTTGCTTATGACGACCAGCAGCAGCGGGTCCGCTGGTCGAATCTCCCGGTGCGGATGGTGCCGCGCGCCGGCATCGCCCTGAAGGATATGAACGAGGCGCAGCGGACCGCCGCCATGGCGCTGCTCGCTCGCGTGCTCAGCCCCAGAGGATTCGAAAAGGTCCGGCAGATTATGCAGGGCGATGAGGTGAACAAGGCCGAAAGCCACAACAACCCGATGTTCGGCCGGGATATTTACTTCATCTCGTTCCTGGGTACGCCTTCTGAAAAAGACCCCTGGATGCTGCAGTTCGGCGGACATCATCTGGCCCTGAACGTAACCATCGCGGGGCAGCATGGCATCCTGACGCCCACACTCACCGGAGCGCAGCCGTCCCTCTATAAAGAGGATGGGAAAACGGTACGCCCGCTCGGCGGCGAGAGCGACAAGGCGATGGCGCTGCTGAACGCGCTCGACGAGAACCAGCGGAAGAAGGCGATCCTGAGTTTCCGGCTGGCGGATCTGGTGCTCGGCCCGGGGCAGGACGGCAAAGTCATCCAGCCGGAAGGATTGAAGGCGTCCGAAATGAACGAGCGCCAGCGGGCGATGCTGATCGACCTGATGTCGGAATGGTCGGGCATCATCAACGAGAGCGCGGCCGCCGCGCGCCTGGCCGAACTGAAGGCGGGCATCAGCGATACCTGGTTTGCGTGGAGCGGCCCCACCGAAGTTGCGCCGGGCCGCAACATCTCGGCTTACTACCGGGTGCAGGGCCCGAACGTGATCATCGAGTACGCGCCGCAAACGCTCGGCGGCGATCCTTCCATGCACGTTCACACCATGTACCGCGACCCGACCAACGATTACGGCCGGAAATTTACGGGCAAATGAAGCGCGCGCTGGCCCTGCCGATCGCCGCTCTGCTGTTCCTCGCCGCGCCAGCGCGGGCGCACCGGCTGGATGAATATCTGGAGGCGACGCTGATCTCCATCGGCCGGGATCGGGTTTCGGCGGAACTGCGGCTCGCGCCGGGAACCGCCGTGCTCCCCATGGTGCTGGCTGCGATCGATGCCGATCGCGATGGCGCGATCTCCGCATCCGAGCAGACGGCGTACGCGCGCCGGGTGCTGCGGGACATTTCACTTTCAATGGGCGGCGAGCGCCTGCAGCCTCGGCTGCTCTCGGCGAGATTTCCGGCGATGGAGGAACTCAAAGAGGGGATGGGCGAGATCGATATCGAATTCGACGCCAGTCTGCCGCCCGGCGGCGGCGCGCGAAAACTGATTTTCGAGAATCGCCACCAGAGCCGCATCGGGGCGTATCTGGTGAACTGCCTCGTGCCCGCCGATCCGGATATCCGGATCACCGCGCAGAAAAGGAATTACACGCAGTCCTTTTATGAGCTGGACTACGCGCAAAAAGGCGTGGCGGCCGGGCTCTCCGTCTGGCGGGGCGGGCGGCTTTTGCTGATGGCTCTGGCGCTGCTGCTGCTGGCGCGGCTTCTGTTCCTTTCTCGCCGGCTGCCGGCAGCGGCTACCTTTTAACGCCCCGGCCCGGAAACACGCCGGTGGCGAGTTGCGAATTGTTCACCACCACCACGCCGTTCACCACCACGTACGGAATGCCGTCCGAATACTGCGCCGGTTTTTCGTAAGTCGCCCGGTCGATCACGTGCGCCGGATCGAAGACTGTGATATCGGCGTCCGCGCCCACGCGAATGCGTCCTTTATTGACAAGGCCCACGCGCTGGGCCGGAAGGATGGTCATTTTGCGCAGCCCTTCCATCAGCGGCAGTGCGCGTTCCTGACGGACGTAAACGCCCAGCACGCGGGCGTAAGTTCCGGCGCCGCGCGGATGGCCGGTGCCGTTGGTCATGTCGCCATCGCTCGCGATGATGACGCCCGGATGCGCCACGGCCATTTTCACCATCTCCTCCGGAATGAAGTGCTGCACCACCATGCCGCCCTTTTTGCGGTACTTCGCGAAGGTTTCGGCGGTGAGGCGCTCGCCGGTCGCGGTCCACTGGAGGTCGTGATAAGTCATGCTCAGGCGTTCGCGCCAGTCGGTCGCGAAAATGGCGCTCGAAAGATCCGTCATCCCGGCGGTATAGGGGTAGCACTCGGTAGTGATGTCGATGCCGCGTTTTTTCGCGCCATCGATCATGGCGAGAGCGAGCGGCGTTTCGCGAATGGCCATGCTGGTGATGTGGACCACGTGCACGGAAGCGCCGGTAGCGGCGGCGTCGCCGATCACCTCCTGGAGTGAATCGACCACGCCGGGTTCGATGGCTCCCGGATTGCGCATGTGGACATGAATGGTGGCGTGGCGTTCGGCGGCGATGCGGAAAATATCCAGAATCTCTTCGCGCGAAGTCTTCGGAACGTAGGCAATTCCCATGCCGATGCCGAGGCCGCCCTGGTCGAGGCCCTGGCGAATATCGGCGAAAGTCTGACGGATTTCCGCTTCGGTGGGCGCGCGATTTACGGCGTTATCGCGCGGCAGCAGACCGCCCGTATCGTGCATCACCGCCATAGCCGCCGGAAGGTGTCCGGAAGTGGCGCCGAAGTTGATCAGGGCTTTGCCTTCGCGCGCCCGGTACCACGCGTCCACGGGCCAGGCGCCGACTTCCATTTCGAGCGCGGTGGTGACGCCGTCCCGCGCTTTGTAGCGATAATTCTCATCCGTCTGGCCGTGCGAATGGATATCGATAAAACCCGGCGCGACCACCAGCCCGTGGGCGTCGATTTTCTGTTTTCCGTTCAGCGGCTGCGAGGAAATGGCGCGGATTTTCCCCGCTGTGATTCCGATGTTTCGCGCCGCATCGAGACCCGAATCCGGGTCCATTACGTGTCCGTTCACGATCACGAGATCGTAAGTCTGCGCCGCGGCCACCGATGCCGCGAGCGCGACAAGAACAGTCGCTCTCAACATGCGCCGTACTGTATCATCGCGTTTTGAGCGGACCGCCTTTGCGGATGTCCGCTCACCCGCTTCGGGAAACCAACAATCATGAGAATTCTAGTGACCGGCGCCCAGGGCTGCATCGGCTCGTGGGTGGTGAAGAGACTGATCGAAGGCGGCCACGAAGTGGTCACGTTCGATGTGAATGAAAGCCTGGCGCGCCTCGAGATGATCGCCGGAGCGGAGACGGTGGGCAAAGTGACGCGCCGCACGGGCCGCATCGAAGACGGCGCGGCGCTGAAGAAACTGGTGCGCGACGAATCGATCGATCACATTGTCCACCTCGCCGCGGTGCTGATGCCGTTCTGCCAGAAGAATCCGGTGGAAGGCGCGCTGATCAACGTGGTGGGCACGCTGAATGTTTTCGAGGCGGCGAAGGAAGCGCGCGAGCAGACCGGCAGGGACATGCGGATCGTCTACGCGAGTTCGTCCGCCGTGTGGGGGCCTCCGGGCGAATATCCCGATCAGGCGCTTTCCGAGGATTTCCCGGTGAAGCCGGCGACGCACTACGGCGTGTTCAAGGCGGCGAATGAAGGCAACGCGCGGGTGTACTACGCGAACGACGGCATCCCGAGCATCGGGCTGCGGCCCTGGACGGTGTTCGGAGTGGGGCGCGACGCGGGGCTGACGGCCGACCCCACACTCGCCATGCGCGCGCTCGCGGCCCGGCAGCCGTTCACCATCCGCATCACCGGGAGCATGGATCTTCAGTATGTGCGGGACGTGGCCGACATCTTCATTCAATGCCTGCTGAGCGGCGCGAAGGGCGCGCATGTTTTCAATCTGCGCGGCGAGGTGATCGAGATGGAAGCTTTGAAGCAGTTGCTGTGCGAACTCCGACCCGAAGCCGCCCAATTGATCTCGATCGCAGGCAATCCGGTACCGGTAGCGTTTCGAATGGACGATTCCGCTCTGGAAAAGGTGACGGGCCCAGTACCACGAACGCCGCTGAAGGACGCGATACGTGAGACACTCACTCAGTTCGAACAGCTTTCAACGCGATAGTGTGCGAAATAGATCGACGTGTTTACCGAGGCGCGACAGCATTGGCGGATTCCGTTGCAGCATTATGTCCCTTCTCGTATTCTGAGGGCACGGGGCATCCGCAAGCGCTTTCGAGAAGCTGCTCTCACGTTGCGAGACTCGACCAATGCAACCTGTTAACGACGGCTTTGCGATCCCGGGGGCGCGCCCGTTTTTGAAAGCAATATGCAGGCAAGCGCCGCTGTTCCAATGAAGATGCGGGACTATCGCACT
>DAIDJK010000364.1 GCA_027450225.1 Bryobacterales bacterium
GCATCGAGAAGCGCGGCGATGCTTTCGCGATTTTCGTCAGCCTCGATGGCGAACCGATGCACCAGTTCGGCCCGCCGCAGACGCTGCGGCTGGAGGGTCCCTTCTATGCCGGCATCGGTTTCTGCTCGCACGTGCCGGACAAGGTGGATACCGCGGTACTTTCGAACGTTGTACTCGAAAACCTGGCGGGCAAAGTCCGCTGAATTCAGGCGGCGCTCACGGCCTGCGGCTGCGCTTTGTCCACCTGCCTGAACGCGGCTCGCAGCAGGATGGGCGTCGCAAATGTAGTGGCCAGCGCCATCAGCACCAGCGTAGTGAACAGCTGCTGTCCGATGAAGCCGCGCGAGAGCGCGACGTTCGCAATCACCAGTTCCATCACTCCACGGCCATTCAACCCCATTCCGAGCGCCCAGCTTTCGGCGTTTCCCAGCCCGGCCAGCCTGCCGCCCGCATAGCCGCCGAAAATCTTGCCCGCGAAAGAGACAACCAGAACCGCGCTCACCAGCGTCCAGTCCCGCAGCGCGGAGCCGTTGAACTCGAGGCCGATCGCGGCAAAGAACACCGGACCGAGAAACCCCATGGTCACGCTGGACGCCGTGTTCTGGATCGTCGCGAAGTTCTTCCGCCCCAGCGCTTCGTGGCTCAGCAGCATGGAGCCGAAAAATGCGCCCACCACGAAATCGAGGCCCAGCGCCTGGGAGAAACTGGCGAACGCCATCACGAACAGCAGCACGATCGCGAATCGTCCTTCATTCCCTTTCAGCCTGTTCAGAATTTTTTCGACTGCGCCCGCGGATCGGATCAGTGGCCGTTTCGGCGAGTACCGTCGAATCAGGCGCGCCGCGATCGCAACCACCGACATCAGCAATAAAGCCTTCGCCAGCGATGTACCCAGAACCTGCAGCAGCCGCTCGATTCCCGCTGCGGAAGACTTCATGTCCACGATGATGCCGAGCACCAGCAGCGCCACCACATCGTTTACCACCGCCGCCGAAACGATCTTCTGTCCGATGTCGGTGTTCAGCCTGCCCACGTCCATCAGAATTCGCACGCTCACCGGCAGCGCCGTGATCGCCACGCACAATCCCACAAACGCCATGCGCGTGTAATCCATGCCGAACGCGTAGCCCGTTCCGGCGCCCAGCAGCAGCGGCGCTATGAATGCCGCCGCGCTCACCCAGGCGCCCCTGCCCCTGCAGGATTTCCACAGCGCCTCCATATCCATTTCCATGCCCGCGAGAAAAACAAGCAGCAACACGCCTATATCGGCGATCGCCTTGATCTCGGAGTTGTATTGGATAAAAGCCAGGCAGGAGGGGCCGAGCAGAATGCCCGCGGCGATCTCCCCGACCATCGAAGGCTGGCCAAAGCGGCTCGCGACCTCGCCGAGTATCCGAGAAGCCACCAGCAGCAACAGCAGTGATTCGATAAGCGGCACGGGAACCGTATCGCTCCAGTATCGAACCGGAGGCCGCCGCCTGATCAGTACTGAAATGGGCTATCTGGAGACAACCCGTACGAACACGTCTCGGCCCTTGCCCACGTTCGTCGCGCTCATCCCCATGTAGCCGTGCTGCACGGTCAGCGTTTTGTCCACGATCATCTCGCGGCCATCGGCGCTCAGCGTGTGCACGTAGGTGGTGGTCACGGTCGAGCCCTGAATCTCGCGCACCGTTTCCGTCACCAGCTTTGCGCCGTCCCAGTGCGCTCTGCCCTTCACCATGCCTCCGGAACTGCCGGTGCTCACGGTTTCGGCTCCGCTCGCGGCGAAGCTCAGGCTTTCATGGAATTCAGGTGAATTCTCCGTCGCATCGCGGCGGGTTTCGATCGTAACTCCGGCCTCATTCATACGAATCACCATGGTCGAGAGGCCAATCGGCACATCCTGATGCGCCGATTCGCTGCGCGCGGGATCCATTCGCCATGAGCCGGCGAATCTCGGGTGCGCCGTTCCCGCCCGGCTCGCCGCCAGGCTGGTGAAGGCGAAAACTACGGTAAGCGCCAGGCGCCACATACGCTTCAATCCCCCTTTACAAGAAGAAGCAGCGCGATAAATCTGCCGCGATTATAGCTCCGCCGCAAGCGGAGCGGCGCAGATATTCCGCTTGCCGGATTTTCGGTTTGCCGGATTTTCCGCTTGCCCGGGTCGGGCGGCGCCCAACGAAGCGCCAATTCTCTCCACCCCAATGGCCGCGCCCGCGATACCCTCACAGGTAGTGCCTTCCGCCGTACCCCCGCCGCCACGCCGGCCCCGAAAACCGGAAATCATGAGCCCGGCCGGACACTGGCCGCAGCTTCGCGCCGCCATCGAAGCCGGCGCCGATTCCGTCTACTTCGGCCTCACGCATTTCAGCGCCCGCGCCAAAGTCGGCTTCACGCTCGATGAACTGCCCGAAGCCGTCCGCACGCTGCACGCGCGCGGCGTGCGCGGCTATCTCACCTTCAATACGCTCATCTTTGAAAACGAACTGGAAGAAGCCGCCCGCGCCATCGCGCGCGTCGCGGCCACCGGTATCGACGCTCTCATCGTGCAGGACCCGGCCGCGCTTCTGCTCGCTCGCCGGATCGCGCCGTCGCTCGAACTCCACGCCTCCACGCAGATGAGCATTACGGACTCCGCCGGCGTCCGTTTTGCGCAATCGCTTGGAGTCGAGCGCGTCACGCTCGCGCGCGAACTCTCGCTTGAGGAAATCGGCCGCATTGCGCGCGAAACTGCCTGCGACCTCGAAATGTTCGTTCACGGCGCGCTCTGCGTCGCTTATTCCGGCCAGTGCTTTTCTTCCGAAGCCTGGGGCGGCCGCAGCGCCAACCGCGGCCAGTGCGCGCAGGCGTGCCGGCTGCCTTACGAAATGATCGTGGACGGCCGCCGCGCCGATCTCGGCGACTCGCGCTACCTCCTTTCGCCCGGCGATCTCTACACTCTCGAGCACGTTCCCGCCATCGTCGAAACCGGCGTGGCCGCGCTCAAGATCGAAGGCCGGTATAAGGACGCCGAATATGTCGCCCTCACCACCGCGGCCTATAGAAAGGCTGTGGATGAGGCATGGCAAGGCCACGCGCCCGGAATTTCCCGCGCCGAACAGCTCACGCTCGAACAGGCTTACTCCCGCGGGCTCGGCCCCTGGTTCGTCACCGGCACGAATCATCAGAAGGTGGTGAATGGCCGCGCTCCGCGCCATCGCGGCGTTCTGATGGGCAGCGTAAAGCGCGTCGATCGCAACGCGGTGGTCATCGAAACCAGCGAAGCTCACTCGATTGCTCCGCTCAAGCCGGGCGACGGCGTCGTCTTCGATGCCGCTTCCTGGCGCAGCCCGGAGGAAGCGGAAGAAGGCGGACGCGTCTACGAAATCGACCGCGCGGGCTCCAATGCCGTCGCCATTCGTTTCGGCAACAACGCCGTCGATTTCTCCCGCATTCGTCCGGGAGACCTCCTCTGGCGCACCGCCGATCCGTCGCTCGCCACCGCCGCGCGGCCATATCTCGAACCCGCCGCGCCCGTCCATCGCCAGCCTGTCGACGTTCACGTGACCGCCCGTCCTGGCGTTCCCGTCCTCACTCGCTGGAGTCTCGCGAACTCTCCGCAGATCGCCGTGGAGGTCTCCTCGCCCGCTGCCGCCGGCCAGGCCACCGCTCGCGCCCTTTCGCGCGAATTTCTCGAAGCGCAGTTCGGCCGTCTCGGCAACACGCCTTACCGGCTCGGCTCCGTGACTCTCGAGATCGATGGCGGCCCTTTCGTTCCCGCCTCCGTTCTGAACGAACTCCGCCGCGGCGCTGTCGCGAAGCTCGAAGCGCTGCAGACCACGCCGCCCGCGCGCGAAATTCAGGATCCGCTCGCGGTACTCGGTGGGCTCACGCCCGAACCGGCAGCCGGCGCCGCCTTCATCGCTCCCGCGCTCCACGTCCTTGTACGCACGCCGGAGCAACTCGACGCGGCGCTCGAACTTCGCCCCGCCAGCATCACCCTCGACTACCTCGATCTCTATGGCCTCCGACCGTCCGTCGAACGCGTGAAGCGCTCCGCCATCACCGTCCGCGTCGCCGGCCCCCGCATCCTCAAGCCTGGCGAAATCCGCATCGTGGATTTCCTCCTCAGCCTCGATTGCCCCGTGCTCGTGCGCTCCACCGGCGTGCTCGAAGCGCTCCGTGGCCGCGCCGCTCATCCGCTCATCGGCGATTTCAGCCTGAACGCGGCCAACCCGGTTTCCGCCTCCGAATATTTCCGCCGCGGCGTCGCGTCCCTCACGCCCACCCACGATCTGAACGCCGCGCAGATCCAGCAGTTCGCCCAGGCCACGGATCCCGCCCGCATTGAAGCCATCGCTTATCAGCACCTGCCCGTCTTCCATACCGAGCACTGCGTCTTCTGCCGCTTTCTGTCTTCGGGAACCAGCTATCGCGATTGCGGCCGGCCCTGCGAGAAGCACTCTCTCGAACTGCGTGACGCCGCGGGCCGCGCGCACCCGGTGATGGCGGATGTGGGCTGCCGCAACACCGTCTTCGGCGCGGAAGCGCAGGAGGCAAGCCGCCACCTTGCGAACTGGCTCGCGGCGGGCATCCGGAATTTCCGTCTCGAATTCGCGCACGAGTCCGCCGATGATGTCCGGCGCGTGTACATGCTTTTCGATGATGCGCTTACTCGCCGCATCCCGTTCGAGCGCCTCACGCGCGAACTGGCGCGCATCGCCCCCGGCGGAGCGACGGAAGGCAGCCTGTTGGTTCCAGCCGGGTTCGCCGCCACCGGTCAGCACCATTTTCCGATCCTGACCAGTACTGCCGAACTGTAAAATTCAGTACCCGATCGCTTATACTACCCGTCAAGTAGGGAAGGGTGAAGAGTAGGGGACGTCATTGGTTGCGCCCGCTGGCGCTGCGCGACGGGAGGTGTGCCTGCGGCCTGATTTTTCTCGCGTCCATTTCCGCGTTCGCACAATGCCCCGCCGGTGAACTGCGCCTTCTCGTGAAGGACTCGCAGGAAAGCCCCATCTATAACGCCATCGTTACGCTGGAGCTTCCCTCCGGTTCCCGCAGCATCACCACCGGATCGGTCGGCGTCGCCGATTTCACCTCCGTACCCTGCGGTAACTGGAAGCTAAGAGCTTCCAAAAGCGGCTTCGATGAAAATTCGATGACAGTCCAGATGACCGGCCTGCCGCTTCTCGAGTCCTCCATCGTTCTGCGGCCCGTGGCGGTGCACTCGAGCATGGAGGTGAGCGATAAGGCGCCGGGCATCGATCAATCGGCTTCCGAAAGCAATGAACTCACGCCATCCCAGGTGAAGCCCCTGCCCAATAATCCGGCCACCATCGGAGAATCTCTCCCGCTGGTTCCCGGCATCACTCGCGGGCGCAATGGCGATCTGGTTCTGGATGGCACCGGCGAACAGCGCAGCGCCTACGTCGTCAATCAGAGCGATTACACAGATCCCGCCACCGGCGAGTTTGGGATGACGCTTCCGGTCGATGCGATCCAGACCGTGAACGTGCTCAACGTTCCCTTCCTCGCGCAGTACGGCCGCTTCACTCGCACCGTGGTCGCCGTCGAAACCAAACGCGGCGGTCCCAAATGGCATGCCGACGTGAACGATCTCTTCCCCGATTTCCGTGTTCGCAGCTGGCATCTCGTCGGCATCCGCAACGAAACGCCGCGCTTCTCCTTCGGCGGCCCCATCATAAAGGACCGCTTCTTCTTCAACGAGTCCGTGGTCTACATCATCGACAAAGTTATAAGCCGCACGCTCGGCTTTCCGCGTAACGAATCGAAGCAGGAATCGATCAATTCGTTCACGGACCTTGCCTACATCCTGTCGCCGAGCCAGGTGCTCAGCGCCACTCTGCACGTCACGCCGCAGCACACCAATTTCGTCAACCCGGACTTTTTCAATCCCCAGCCGGTTACCCCGACTTACGCCCAGCACGATTACATCGGAACCATTGCCGATCACTACGGCCTGTGGGGCGGCGTGCTCGACAGCTCGCTTTCGCTGCAGCGTTTTAACGCGTTCATCGGCCCGCAGGGCACGCAGGATATGATCCTGACTCCG
>DAIDJK010000365.1 GCA_027450225.1 Bryobacterales bacterium
ATCCGGTGGATTCGCCGCTGCGGCAGGGATCGTACCGCGGCCTCGCGGCCAGCGCGAACCATTTCGCGCGCGAATCCCACATGGACGAGCTGGCGCATGCGGTGGGCATGGAGCCCGCCGCGTTCCGATTCAAAAACGCCACGGACGCGCGGCTGCGCGCCGTCATGGAAGCGGCCACGGAGAAGTTCGGCTGGGGCAGGCAAAAGGGCGGCAACGGACGCGGCTTCGGAATGATGGGCGGCTTTGACAAGGGCGGCTACATCTCGGCGTGCGTTGAGATCAGCGTGGCGAACGGCGCGGTGAAGGTGGAACGGATCGTGCAAGCTTTCGAATGCGGCGCGGTGGTGAATCCGGATGAACTGAAGAACCAGATCGCCGGGGCGACCATGATGGGCATTGGCGGCGCGCTGTTCGAGGCCATCGAATTCGAGAACGGGCGCGTGCTGAATGCGCGTCTCTCGCGCTACCGGGTGCCGAGGTTCGGCGACATGCCGCAAATCGAAGTGGTGCTGGTGGACCGGAAGGATTTGCCGTCCGCCGGAGCCGGCGAAACGCCGATCGTGGCCGTTGCGCCAGCCGTGGCGAATGCGATCTTCGACGCAACGGGGAAGCGGCTGCGGGCGATGCCGCTGAAGATGACGCAGGCGTGAGCCGGCCCCGCATGGCGCGACGGGCTGAAATGCCCTGAAAGACCGGCGAAATTACAGTCTCGTTTCAACGCGTAAAGGATCCGTATAGTACTGAGAGTATTGGAGATCAGTCAATTGACGGACGCCTGGCCATCCCGATAAGATAAGGCACTCGTTGAAAAGGATAACCAGAACATGAAAAGGAAGCTCTCCGCGTGGGGTGCAGCGGGGTTTATGATTTGCGCCGCCGCGTGGCCAGCCGCAGCATCCACGGTTTACAGCAATACGAACGACTACGGGACGATTGGCGCATTTGGCGGCACTTACTATAGCCATGACACGCTGACTTACGTGACCGGTTCGACCGCCTATGGGGAAACCTTTACGGCGCCCGGCGGCAATCTGACCGACTGGTCATTTACGATCGGGTCGGGTTATGTCGGCAATTACATTTTCGAAGTCGCGGCCTGGAATCCAACGACGGCGAAGACCACAGGACCCGCACTCTACACAAGTCCGGTAACTTCTTATCAGGGTGGAGTATTTGCGCCTGCGACTTTCTCGGGCCTGAACGTTCCGCTGACAGCCGGCGATGCCTATATCGCGTTCATCACCATTGCGGGCGTCACCAATCCAACCGCCGATACGACGTTAGCGTTGAGCAAATCCGATGGCGGACTGGGCGGCCAGTTCGAGTTTCTGAACTCGAACGGAGCCGATCCGCTGACCTATTCGGGCGCGTGGTCCGGCCCGACCCAGACGCGAAACTTCGTTGGTCCGCTGTTCAGCCTTCAGTACTCGGCGACCTTCAGCAACTCCGCCACCGCGGTACCTGAACCGGCTGACTGGACGCTGATCGTGGGCGGCCTCGGCGCGCTCGGTCTGGCGAGACTTCGGCGAAGAACCTGAGACGAGGTCACCGCGCCAACGAATCGGGCGAGACGTTCGAATACTTCCCGTACGGCGAGGAGATCACGGTGAAGAACCCGCAGGACCGGGAGAAGTTCGCCGGATACCCGCGGACGTCGTTTTTACGGGCTGGATTATGCGTGGAATCGCTGGTACGACAGCGTGCACGGAATGTTTATTTCGCCGGACCCGTATAACGGCAGTATGAGCCCGGCGAACCCCGGAAGTTTCAATCGGTACGCTTTCCTGGGCGGCGATCCGATAAACAGGAATGATCCGAGCGGATTGGATACGATCAACAATGGGAATTGCGTCGACCCGAATGGCAATGTAGGATGGACCCAGTCGATCGACTGGAACATGACGACAATCTGCATCGCCGATACGGATCCTGCTGATAACACGACCATAAATCCAAGTGGTTTCTTGACTGTTCCCGATCAAACCTATTACTTTACCGACACTGTGACCCTGCCGCCGTCCGACCCAGAGCCGAGTAATACACAACCACCACTGGACATTCCCCTTTTTGTGACAAGCGTGATTGGCGGTGGGGGTACATCGACAAATCCGGCCACCGGCGGCTCCCAAGTACCGCGAGGAGGAAGCAGAGGACTTCCGCGACCCGTATCAATTCCGAACAAGGTACTTCCAACC
This sequence comes from Bryobacterales bacterium, assembly GCA_027450225.1. Taxonomy (GTDB): domain Bacteria; phylum Acidobacteriota; class Terriglobia; order Bryobacterales; family Bryobacteraceae; genus BOG-234. The sequence continues at coordinate 2,196 of DAIDJK010000365.1, forward strand.
ACGATACCGGGCACACAGTACTGCGGCCCGGGTGGCAATGGCACGCCCACCAATCAGGTTGACGCCGCGTGTGCTTCACACGATCTTTGCTATGAGAACGCGGGGGCTACATGGAGGAACAATCTGCCCCTCTACCCCACCACGCCCGAGCAACAAGCGGCCATTCAAGGCTGCGACGTCAGCCTTTGTAACACCCTTAGCAACATTTATTTGCCGACGTCTGCCGAGAATGGTCAGGCGACGCTTGTTTCCACATGGTTCGGTTGCAACGGCGGATATAGCCTGAGGCCCTGAGGGAAGAGTGAAAGAAGACCATGACATACCTCAAGGCTGCTGGAGTCGTGTGGGGTATCTTATATTTTTTATTAGGCTTGGCGGAGAGTTTCGCGTTTAACTCGATCGATTTTGGGAGTTCTGCCGCCTTGCTCGTTGGCCTTTTCTTATTGCCGCTGCCGATCGTGATAGCCGGTGTATGGCTCCCCCGTGCGGCAGGAGTGGCGTTGATCGGGATCATGGTGCTCAACGTAACTGTTGTTGCGTATACTGCAGGTTCGCATCGCTCGTTCTCTTCTTCCGCGTTTTTCGGATATGCTTTGTTCGCGGCGGTTTACGATCTCCCGCACCTTTTGTTTGGCGCGGGTTACATATTCCTCGGATTGCACATGAAAGACGGCGGTTCTAAAGGCGAGGAGCCGGTGACGTAGCGGGCCGAGATGCTTTTGGTCAAATGACGAGCGCGGGTGCGACGGCTCGAGTGCCTGGCGGATTCCGGGCGGCGCATGGCGGTGGCGCAGTGGGATGGCGACCACCTGACCGTATGGACCGGAACGCAGCGGCCATTCGGCGTGCGGTCCGAACTCGCGAAGGCGTTCGGCATTCCGGAAGAAAATGTGCGCGTGCTTGTGCCGGCGACCGGAGCCGGCTACGGCGGCAAGCATACTGGCGAATGCGCAACGGAAGCGGCCCGGCTGGCCAAAGCGGCCGGCAAGCCCGTGAAACTGCAGTGGACGCGCGAAGAGGAGTTTACGTGGGCCTACTTCCGGCCCGCGGGCGTGATCGACATTCGCAGCGGCGCGCGGCGGGATGGAACGATCAGTTCCTGGCAGTTTCATAACTACAATTCGGGCAATGCGGCGATCCGCAGTCCCTACAACGTGCCGGATCAGGTGGCGCAGTTTCATCCGGTGGATTCGCCGCTGCGGCAGGGATCGTACCGCGGCCTCGCGGCCAGCGCGAACCATTTCGCGCGCGAATCCCACATGGACGAGCTGGCGCATGTGGTGGGCATGGAGCCCGCCGCGTTTCGATTCAAAAACGCCACGGACGCGCGGCTGCGCGCGGTGATGGAAGCGGCCACGGAGAAGTTCGGCTGGGGCAGGCAAAAGGGCGGCAACGGACGCGGCTTCGGGATGATGGGCGGCTTCGACAAAGGCGGTTACATTTCGGCGTGCGTTGAGATCAGCGTGACGAACGGCGCGGTGAAGGTGGAACGGATCGTGCAGGCTTTCGAATGCGGCGCGGTGGTGAATCCGGACGAACTGAAGAACCAGATCGCCGGGGCGACCATGATGGGCATCGGCGGCGCGCTGTTTGAGGCGATCGAATTCGAGAACGGCCGCGTACTGAATGCGCGTCTCTCGCGCTACCGGGTGCCGAGGTTCGGCGACATGCCGCAGATCGAAGTGGTGCTGGTGGACCGGAAGGATTTGCCGTCCGCCGGGGCCGGCGAAACGCCGATTGTGGCCGTAGCGCCCAGCGTGGCCAATGCGATCTTCGACGCAACGGGCAAGCGGCTGCGGGCGATGCCGCTGAAGATGACGCAGGCGTGAGCCGCCGGCCAGGGCGGTGGCTGAAAGGCACTGGGAGACCGGCGACGTTACAGTCTTGTTTTCAACGCGTAAAGGATCCGTATAGTACTGAGAGTATAGGCCTCAGTCGTGTATGAACGCCTTCGCCCGAGCAGTCGACGCTCGCATGCACCGCTGATCTGTTCTCCTACAAATTCCGCGTAATCTTATTCAGCGTCCTCGGCCGGTCCGGGTCCAGATTCTTCTCGCTCGCCAGCGCCGCCGCGAATAACTGAGCCGGGACAATATATGGAATCGGTGTAAACAACTCCGGAATCCGCGCCGGCACGGAAATCACTCTCGACGCCACATTCGCCGCCGCCGGGTTTAGGCGGTCCGTAATCACCACTGTTTCCGCTTTTAACTCATGCAATTTCGCCAGAATTTCCTGCATCGAACCCCAAGTCGGTCCCGATGGGGCGAAGAGGAACACCGGAAAATTCTTGTCCACCATGGCGATGGGGCCATGCAGGAAGTCCGCTGAAGAGAATCGCTCGGCCACCACGTAGCTCGTCTCCATCATCTTCAGCGCAAACTCGAACGCGTTGGCATAATTCAGCCCCCGCCCGACGACCACCGCATGGTGCATGAAGCGGTAGCGCTCCGCCAGCGCCGTCACTTCCGCTTCAAGCTGGAGCGCGCTCGTCGCCAGATCGGGGATATGTTCCAGGTCCTCGATCCGAATCTTCGCGCCCAGCGCCCAGGCGAGAAGGTAGAGGGCCATGAGCTGGCCGGTGTAGGTCTTAGTCGCCGCGACGCTCTTTTCCCGGCCCGCGCGAACCAGAATCACGTGCTCGGCAATTTGCGTGATGGCGCTTTTCGGTTCGTTCGTAATCCCCACGGTCAGCGCGCCGGACTTCCGCGCCTGCTCGAGGACGGCGTTGGTGTCGGTCGATTCGCCCGATTGCGAGATGGCCACCACGAGCGAATCCTTGTAATTCAGCCGCGCGTTGTAAATCGTGTGGACCGACGGCGCGGAGAGCGAAACCGGAATTCCCGTCGTGATTTCAATAAG
>DAIDJK010000366.1 GCA_027450225.1 Bryobacterales bacterium
CGCCAGCGCGCCGAAGTCCGCTTCGATGGCATCGCAGGCTGCCTTCGAACACCCGCCGGAGGTTCCAGCCGCCAGACCTTGCTTCTCGTGAAAGGCGATAACGTCAGATCGAGACTCCTGTCACCGCGCGAAGCGGCGAGATTCATGGGCGTTCCGGACGACTACGCTATCCCCGCCAGCTATACCGACGCTTATCACCTTTTCGGAGACGGCGTGGTCGCGCCGGCCGTTGGCTGGCTGGCGGAGCACCTGCTTGCTCGCGTCGGCAATCCGGAAGTTATCTCCCGGACAGCATGAAATCGAACATACAGCCACAGCAGGAACGCGAATAAGTTCCTTCCCTGATCCGGAATCGTGCGAACCTCTATTGCGCCGAGGGAGCGAAATGAGAGCCGATACCGTCACAACCACACGCGCCATTGCATTCACGGCAGCTTTTCTGCTGCTGTCGAGCGGAGCTGCCAGGGCGGATTACATCACCAACGGCGGCTTCGAAGCCGTTCAGATCACAACGGAATACACTACCAATCCGGCCGACGTCCCTGGCTGGACGCACACTGGTCCTGTTGGCGACGCGCTTCTGCTTCGTGCGGGACCTCAATGCTGCGGTGGAACCAACAAAGCTCTCGCCGGCGAGGGCGATCAGTTTGTTTCCCTGGGCGGCGGCTACACATCCCTGGGTTCTACCGAAGCATGGTCCCAGACCGTCAACGGGCTCGTCACCGGACAGACTTACGCAGTCAACTTCCTCCTGGCATCCGAGGGTGAAACGCCGACGCAGAAGATCACCGTCGGCTTCACCAGCGGCTCATCCACCCCGTCGCAGACCTTTACCAGCATTCCGACGCACACCCTCTTCTGGCAGAACTGGGGCCCGGAACAATATACGTTCGTGGCCGCCGACACCTCGGCCACACTCCAGTTTTCCGTCACGAACCAGCAATACGACGTTGGTCTCGATGGAGTGTCCATTGCGCCGCAAACGTCGCCGGTACCCGAGCCGCGCAGTTTTCTGCTCGCGATCGCGGGTCTGCTCGGAGCGGCGCTGCTCGCCAGGCGCCGCGTCGAAAATGCGCCACGCTGAACGGCCAGGTCACAGCGTCCTCCGGCGCGGTTGCCGTTTGCCCTGAGATATTTGCCGGTCCGTCGCCTGTACAGCACCGCCACCGCGTGGTATCCGTAAATCAGCCGCGCCGGGGAGCCCCGCCGCGCCCCGCGCGGCAAAATTGCCGAACAAACCCAATTCATCGCCAGCTCAAACAAAACAGGCGGGTTTCCCTGATCGGCTTTGTTTTGTAACTGGTTCCGGAACTCTGCCGCTTCATCCGAGTCGCTGCCGGCTCGCTCCATCACCGCGACTTCGTGTTTCGGCCCCATCGCCGGCCGTTTCGCCCCGCTGCGGCGCTCAAGGGATGCGGAATTTAAATGCCTCCCCGTGCTATCCTTTCCCTTCTGGTAGAGGTGCGGCGGCCAGTCAGGGCGCGTGCAGTTCCCGCGGGATTACGGGAGCGCGCCGAAAAGGGGTTCGTCGCCGAAATCGCGCAGCGGTTTTCCGCCGCTCGCGGTTGGGGGCCGGAGTTGAATCTCCGCCACTGTCATCCCGTTTCGCATCGCTGGAGCGCACAGGCCGCCACTCGGGCGGGTGTTGTGCGCAGTACAGGATGGAGCGCACAGGCCGCCACTCGGGCGGGCGTTGTGCGCGGTGCAAGATGGGGTGGAGCGCTATCGGGATAGTGAACTCGCCTCAGCAAGTCCCCTCACTGTTCCCGCGCGTTTCCGGATTGGATTTGAACCAATGGACGTCTTCGCGCTTACTCGGGAACTCATCGACATCCCTTCCGTCACCCCGGAAGAGGAACAAATTGGCCAATACCTCTATGACTACCTGAGCCAGCTCAGCTCCCGTTTTCACGGCTGCGTCGCGCGCAACGAAGTCGAGCCCGGCCGCCGGAACGTCTTCGCCTGCTTCGGCACGCCCGCCGTCACGCTCTCCACGCACATGGACACCGTTCCGCCCTTCATCGCCTCGCGCGAAGATGACGAATTCGTCTGGGGCCGCGGCGCGTGCGACACCAAAGGCATCATCGCCAGCATGCTCGTCGCGGCCGAGCGCCTGCTCGAATCCGGTACGCGCGATTTCGGTCTCCTGTTCGTCGTCGGCGAAGAGCGCAACAGCGCCGGCGCGTATTACGCCGCGAAGAATCCGCGCGGCTCGCGCTTCATCATCAACGGCGAGCCCACCGAAAACCAGCTCGCTCTCGGCTCCAAAGGCGCGCTGCGTTACGAACTCGTCGCGCGCGGCCGCATGGCGCATTCCGCTTATCCCGAACTCGGCGAATCCGCCATAGAAAAACTGCTCGACGCGCTCCACCGGATTCGCGCCATCGAACTCCCCGCCGATCCCGTGCTTGGCCGCAGCACGCTCAACATCGGCACCATTCAGGGCGGCCGCGCGCCCAACATCATTCCCGACGAAGCGCGCGCCGAAATCTTCATCCGTCTGGTGAACGACTCAACCGAAACGAAGCAGGCTATCGAGAACGCAGCAGCCGCCGCCGGCGTCGAAGCGAATTTCGTGCTCGAAATCGGGGCCGTTCGCCTGAAGGCCGTTCCCGGTCTGCGCACCACCGTCGTCGCGTTCACCACGGACATCCCCGCCTTCAACGGCGCGTGGGGCCAGCCGCTTTTGTTCGGCCCCGGAACCATTCACGTCGCGCACACGCTCGAAGAGCGCGTGCCGAAAAAGCAATTGCTCGAAGCAGTCGAAATCTACCAGCACATGGTCAGGCAGTTACAAGCACAATGAACAAAATCGAAGTCGGCATCCTCGGCGCCACCGGTATGGTGGGCCAGCATTTCATCAAGTTTCTCGACGGCCATCCGTTGTTCAGCCTCACGTGGCTCGGCGCAAGCGAGCGCTCGGCGGGCAAGCGCTATTCGGAAGCCGCGAAATGGCATCTGGGCGGACTCGCGCCCGCCGATGTCGCCAGCCTGACGGTCGAAGAAGCCAGACCCGGCAACGCTCCGCAGCTTCTTTGCTCCGCCATGGACGCATCCGTCGCCACCGAAATCGAACAGGCATTCGCCAGCGCCGGCCACGTGGTCGTGTCCAATTCGCGCAACCACCGCATGCATCGCGATGTGCCGCTGCTCGTGCCCGAAATCAATCCGGACCATCTGAAACTCATCCCCGGCCAGCAGCGCGCCCGCGGCTGGAAGGGGCAGATCGTCACCAATCCCAATTGCTCCACAGTCGTGCTCA
>DAIDJK010000367.1 GCA_027450225.1 Bryobacterales bacterium
GGAACTAGACGAAGGCCCCATCATCGAGCAGGACGTCGCGCGCGTGTCGCACCGGGATCAGATCGAAGACCTGATCCGGAAAGGCCGGGATCTCGAACGCATGGTTCTCTCGCGCGCCGTGCAGTGGCACCTCGAAAACCGCATCCTGCAGTACGCGGGAAAAACCGTCGTATTCGATTGACGGACTAAGCCGCCACGCTCACGCTCGGTTCGCCGGCGCGGATGGCGAGCGGTTCGCCTCCGCTCAGCATCGCCGCAATCGCCGCCTGCCGGTATCGGAAGATGCCGATGAGTTGCCTCCGGATCAGCAGTGCATGCGCCAGATTCCCGAGGATTCCGAACGGAAGCTTATACGTCACCTGATCTGAAATCAACGTGCCGCCCTGCGTCTCCTCAAAAGTATGCAGATGCCGCCAGAGCACGTACGGCCCGCGCATCTGTTCATCGACGAATGAATTCGGCGGATCGTAGCCGGTAATCAGCGTTCGCCATCTCACCGGAACGCCGAGCCAGCGGATCGTGTAATCGATGCCGGCGCCCTTGCGCATTTCGATTCGCTCCGGCGTCACGATTCGAAACCGCAGCCACGGCGGCGTGATCGCCGCCAGGTTGTACGGGTTCTCGAAAATTGAGAACGCCTCCGCAATCGATACCGGCGCGAACATACTGCATTCGAGCCGCCACGTGTGGCCCTGGAGGAAGTGGCGCATTCAGCTGTTTGGATGCGCCACGCTGTCCGGTGGATGGTTTACTGCAACTCGGTCGAGGCCGGCGCCGCCGGTCTGCGCTGCGGCGTCTGGGGCGCCGACCCGCGGCCTCTTGGCGCGGGCCGTTTCAGCGCCCTGCGCGTGGGAGGCGTCGAACTTGCCGCCGCCGTGCCTGCGCTCGTCGCCGTCGGGTTCGTCACGTACGTCGGCGCGGCCGCCACCGGGAAGGTGACTACGTTGGACACGAACGCCTGCTGCGCGATCGTCAACTGCGTCAGCGGGTTCGCCGAAAGTCCGCTGTTCAACTGGAACTCCACCGCGTAGACACCCACCGACCCCGGCAGCAGCGTCACATTCACTACGTTGGCTGTCGTGCCGGCCGTCAGGATCGAGTCCACGTTCACTGCCGGACCGTCGTTATCCTGCTGATCGAGCACCTGGCCGGAACCCACGTTGTCGGTAATCGTGGGGCCGATCCCTGTCGCCAGCGTGTACAGCATCTCTCCGCCCACGGCCGGATTATCCGCCGTCACGGGCGCGCCGCCGATATTGGAGCAGCACATCACGGGGTTATAAGCGGTCAGCAGCAGGTTCGCCCCGGCCTTCACCGAGCTCGTCTGCGTCGCCGCCACCTTGATGTTTTCTCCCGCCGGACCCGGCAGATTGGAAGTCAGCACCACGCGAAAATATTCGTTGCCCGCCGAGGCGTGCACGTTCGGATCGGGCGCGTTGTTGATCGCCTGAATCAATGCATCGCGCACCGTCGCCAGCGTATCGTTCGCGGTCACATTGTAGGAATACGTCGCGCTGCCGATCGTAATCGTCCCGGTGTCGCCCGCCTGAATCGTACCGTCCACGTCGATCAGATTGGTTGCGAAGCTCGACGCGTGATACACATATCCCGGCCGCGGATCGTTGCCTGCCCCCGCGAACAACCCGGGGTTCTGCGGTACGATCGTCGTCGCCACCGGCGTTGTGGCCGTAACGCTGCCATCGGCGTGCGTGGTCTGCAGCAGAAGGCTGGTGCTGGTGCGGTCCAGCGTCTCGAACGGCATTTGCGCGTTGATCTGCGTCGGCGAAACGTAGAGCAGCGGCGCCTTCATGCCGTCGATATACACCGTGCATCCGGCCAGATCGAACGGCAGGTAGGTTCCCGGTATCACCGTCGCCGACGCCGTGTTGTCGCAAAGATTGTTCCCCGTAATCTGGATCAGCGTTCCGGGCGCGATCTGCGACGGATTCTCCAGATAAATATTCAGATTCGCGCCCCCGCTCGTCAGCGATTCCGTCGCGTTCACCGAAGTGCTCACCGAGTACGCGATGTTGCCGCCCGGCTGCCCGGGCGTCTTCGCCGTCAGAACCATCTGGCCGGTGGCCGTATTCACTTCAGCGCTCACATTCGGGTCGGGTTTGGAATCGATCTGCTTCGCCAGCGTCTGCATGATGCTCAGCAGCGTATCGTTGGCCGTCACCGTGTAGGTGTAGTTGGTCCCGCTGATCGTGACCGTCACCGTATCTTTCGCCGTGATCGATCCGGAAATGTCCACTGTCCCGATCGCGTAGATCTGCAGACTCGCCGCATTGCGGATACCGTTCAGCGGGATATTCGGAACGCCCATCGAATAAATCACCACACGCCGGTTATAGGTGTCGCTCACGTACAGGTTGCTTCCGTCCCACGCAAGCGCCGCGGGGGCCTGGAACGCATTGGTGCCATCCGGATTCGTCCCCGTGTTATCGCTCCACTCGTCCGGTTGTCCGAGAATCTCATCCGCCCGAACGCCGCTCTGCGTGGGGATCGTGTTGTATACGAGTACCCGGTCGTTGCCGCCGTCCGCGATGAACAGCCGCGTGCCGTCGGAGACTACCGCGCGCGGAAATTCCAGCGTCGCCGCGCAGCGCGGCGGGAAGACCGCCGTGCCGGCGCTGTCCGTGTAGCTGCTTGCCGTCTGCCCCTGGTTGGCGGCCCATGCCGCATTGTTCTGGCAAAGTACCGCCGACTCGCCCTGCGGAAATCCCGCCGAGTCTGGCGTGGGGTTCGTAACGCTGTAGCTGTTGTTGTCGATCGAACTCACCAGATCCGGCTGTCCGATCGCCACATCCGCCGCTGCGCCGTTCGTCGTCGGAATCTGATTGAAAATCAGCACCCGGTTCTGCCCGAAATCGGAGATGAACAGATGCGTTCCGTCAGTCGAAACCCACGTCGGGTCTTGCAGATTGTTGGCCGCGGTCAGGGGCTGGGATTGCGTCAGATCCGGCTGCACGAACGAAGTGAAATTCGGCTGCCCGATAACCAGGTCCGCCGCCGCGTTATTCGCCGTCGGAATCCGGTTGTACACCAGAACCCGGTTGTCCTGCGTATCCGCGACGAACAGCTTGCCATTCCAGATCCAGACGCCTTCCGGGCCGCGCAGCGACGTCTGCGTCGGCGGTGTTGACGTCCCATTCGAAACGAAATCCGGCTGCCCGATCACCACGTCCGCCGGCTGCCCGTTCCGCGTCGGCAGGCGCAGCCAGATCAGCACGCGGTTGTTGTCCGTATCGGCCACCACCAGCACGTTGCCATCGCTTGCCACGGCCGTCGGGCCGCGAAGACCGGTCTGGCTCAGGTTGGAGTTGCTCGTCGAGAAATCCGGTTGCCCCAGCACCAGGTTCGCTACGCCGCGGCATGCCCCGCACGTGCTTCCCGCAATATAAGGCGGCTGGTTCGGCGCCGGGAAATTCGAAACATCGAAGCGCAGCACACGGTTGTTGTCCGGCGTCGCGCCCATCCGGTTCGCGTCCACCACCCACAGCGTGTTGTTCACCAGCGCTACTCCCGCCGGTCCGCCGATCAGCGAATTCGTGGCTCCGAAATCGGAAATCGTGAAGTTCTTCTGCCCGATCATCAGCCGGGCGGCTTGCCCCGTGGTGAATACGGGCGTACTGTTTTGCGCAAAGGCGCAGACGGCCGCGCAGGCCATCCAAAAGAAGGCGGACAAAAACTTCATTAACTATAGAACCCGTTGGAAACTGGCGATTTAACACCTGAGTATAACAAGCCGGTCAGACGGCTTTGTCGTCCGCGCGGTTTCGTTTCTCCGGCTGCGGACGGCCTCTGCAACGCCGCTGCTAACATGCGGTCGTGGCCGAACTTCCGCTCGAAATCAGCCCTGCCGAACTCAGCAGGCGCCTCGAAAACGGCGAACATCTGCGTCTCATTGACGTGCGGGAACCCGAGGAGCATGCGATCAGTCGCATCGACAGTGCACGCCTGATTCCGATGCGCGCCATCCCCGGCCATCTCGCCGAACTCGACGACGACGGCCCGCCCATTGTCGTCATCTGCCACCACGGCGTTCGCAGCCTCAGCGTAGTCGACTGGTTGCGCCGCCAGGGCATTGAAAACTGTCAGAGTCTGGCCGGTGGAATCGATCTCTGGAGCGTCGCCGTGGACCCTTCGATCCCCCGGTATTGACCCCGTCCGCTGCCGCGCCAGGGCTATTGCAGCAGCCGCTTCGCAGCCGTCTCCACCAGCCCCTGCGGTGTGAATACGGTCATCGCCTGTGCCAGTTTGTCCACATCCGCGCCTTCTTCGATCGGCATCTCCTGCTCCACCCAGTTCGAGAGCGGAATATTGCGGAAGAAGATGCGCTCCTGCCGGATCAGACATTTGCGCGTGACGAACAGAATCTTGTGCTCCCGGATATAGTGGCGCTCCTCGATCCGGATATCGGCCAGGAATTCATCCATCGCCTTGCGCCGCGTCGCGTCTTCCACGTTGCGCAATGAGTCGCCCATCGCGTCACGCTGCGCCGCCAGCGCGGCCCGCGCCTCAGCCAGTTGTTCGCGCTGCCTCGAAAGCAGGACTTCCGAGCGCGAGCGCATCACAATATAGACGACCGCCGCCGGCACGGCCGAACAGATCGCCACCAGAACTGCCCAGCCGAACGGGCTCATGCTCCGAGTTTATATCGCGATTTGCCTGCTCAACTCGCGCCGCCGTCGATCTTCTGCCCCGACAGCGCCCCCGCCGCGACTTTCATCCGGAACGTCAGCGCGCCCGCAAGCCCGGCCTTGATCCGATACAGCAGCCCCGCCGCCAGCCCGTGATGTTTCCCGAGGAAGACCGCCGTTCCCGCCGCGCGGTCGCCGTCCAGATCCGATTTCGGCGCCGGAGACGGCAGCGCCAGGTGAACCGCCTGCACCTCGCGAAGAATCACTACCTTCTTCCCCGATCGCTTCACCTGCGCGCACAATTCCATCGCGCTGCCGTACACCCCATACCGTTCGTCGATCTGCCGCAGCGCCCGCAGATAGAAAGCTCGCAGCATCAGCGCCGCCCCGGATACGCTTTCCGCCACAATCTCGTCCGCGCCCGATTCCGCCGGCGTCAGCGCCGGGTATGGCGCGGACGGCGTCGGCAGCGCCCGCACCTGCGGCGCCGGGTTGCCGTTCGCATCCGTCAGCAGCGGAGCCACCGCCCCAATATCCTGCCGCGATGCGAGGCAATCGGCCAGACGCCCCACCGCCTCGGGCGCAATCCGCGCGTCATCGTGCATCAGCAGAACGTATTCGCCTTCCGCCGCCCGGATGCCGAGATTCAGCGCCTTCGTCAACCCGAAATTCTTCGGCAGACGAACAAAGCGCGTTCCCGGGAATTCGCTCTCGAGACTCGCCGCTCCATCCGTCGATCCGTTATCCACCACCACCACCTGATGCTCGCCGCCGAGCATCGCCAGAGATTCCCGAAGCTGGTCCACGCGGTTCAACGACACGATCACCACGGAAACCCGCTTCGTTTGCGGCTCGGTAACTTCGCTCTCGGGAGTCAACCCGACATTCTAGCGAGTATCGGGGTCGGACGCTGCGGCTCGTCGCCGATTTCCACCCGTTCATCCGAAACCCCGCCCTTCCATCACCCGCGCCGCGATTTTCAGCGCCGCCCCCGCCACACTGTCGGCTGGAGGTACCAGACAAATGAAACTCTCGTCCATTTCCGCCGCGGTCGCGTCCCTTTCGCTCGCGCTCGCTCCCGCCGCCTGCGCTGCGGCCGATTTCAACGATCAGGTCCGCGCCGAATTCTTCCAGGGCTTCTTCGGAAACCAGGCCGCCCTCGGGCAGGCAATGAAAGCCGCGGAAGACGTCATCGCATCCAATTCCGCCGGCAGGCCCGAGGCGCTCGCCTGGCACGGCGGCGGTCTCATGGTCGAATCCGGCGCCGCATTCCGCGACGGCAATTCCCAATCGGCCGCCGAACTCTGGGCGCGCGGCATGGGCGAGATGGAGCAGGCTGGCTCGCTCGCCCCCGCCAACCCCGCCGTCCTCATCCCCCGCGCCGCCATCTGGTTCGGCGTCTCCCGCCAGGCCCCGCCCGATCGCGCCCGGCCCCTGATCGAGAAAGCCGTCGCCGATTACGAATCCGTGTATCGCGTGCAGGAGCCTTATTTCGATAAGCTGGGGACGCACATGCGCAGCCAGTTGCTGTTCGGTCTTGCCGATGGTTATAACCGCCTCGGCAACGCGGAGAAGGCGAAATTCTATTTCGAAAAGCTCGCCACCCTGCCCGCCGGCGCCGACCATCTCGATCAGGCCCGCGCCTATCTCGCCGGCCAGCCGTACAACGTCAACGGTCCCGGTTGCAGCGGCTGCCACGAATCGAAATAACAGGATGCTGAAGCCGGAGCCGGAAAAGCCCGCCGAATGCCCCCAATCTGCCGCAGCCTCGTCCGCGTTCTCGTCACCAATGCGGCCCTCGGGCTCATCCCGGCGGTCGTCGCGGCGCTCTTTGCGGGTCTCAGATGGAGAGCATTCGGCGACTGGGTGGTGTGCGGCCTCGTCTACTCCAACCTGATCGGCTCCGTCTGCTGGACCCTCGGCCCGCGCGCTCAGCGGGCGCTATCCGGAAGGCCCCTGCCTGTGCGGGCGGCGGGCATGATGGGCGTGTTTGGCGGCGCCGGTGTCTTCGGATCTCTCGCGGGCGCCCTGCTCCTGCGGCAACTCGGGTTCAATGCCACAATCTCTTTTGCGCTGCGGATCTCGCTCACCATTTCGCTCAGCTTCGGCCTGCTCAGCTTCGCCATCATCAGTCTCGCCAGCCGCCTCGAACACGCCCGCGCGGAGGCGAATCAGCGCCGCATCGCCGAAGAGAGCGCCAGAAAAGTCGCGGCCGAGGCTCGCTATGAATCCCTCGAATCCCGCGTCCAGCCCCACTTCCTCTTCAATACGCTCAACTCCATCGCCGCGCTGGTCCGCGAAAACCCCTCTGAAGCCGAGCGCATGATCGAGCGGCTCTCGGCTCTGCTGCGGTATTCGCTCGATTCGAACGCCAACTCCCTCGTCCCGCTTTCCGAAGAACTTGGCGTGGTCGGCGAATATCTCGAAATCGAGCGCGTCCGCTTCGGCGACCGTCTTCGTTACCGGTTCGACGTTGACGAAGGCGCCGCGGCTCTGCGCGTTCCCGCCTTCTCCATCCAGACGCTGGCCGAGAACAGCGTCAAATACGCCATCGGCCCCCGTCGCGAAGGCGGTGAAATCACGGTCACCGCCCGTGTCGCTTCTGGCGCGCTGCGCGTCGAAGTTTCCGATAACGGTCCCGGCTTCAACGCTTCCGATCTCAAGCCCGGTCACGGCCTCGACCTCCTCCGAAACCGCCTCGAAAGCCTCTTTGGTCCCGCCGCCGCTCTCGAAATCGAATCCGCGAACGGACTCACGCGCGTGGCGATTCTGGCGCCCTCGTGATGCGCGTCTGGATCGTCGATGACGAGCCTCTCGCCGTCCGCCGTCTGGCGCGGCTCGTCGCAGAAAGCGGACTCGCGCAAGTCGCCGGATCGTCATCCGACCCCGCCGGCGCCATCGGCGAAATCGCCGCCGCTCGTCCGGACGCCGTACTGCTCGATATCGAAATGCCGGCGCTCAATGGCTTCGAACTGCTGGCCCGTCTCGATCCGAAGCCGGCCGTCATCTTCACCACCGCCTACAGCCAGTACGCGGTCAGGGCTTTCGAAGCGGATGGAATCGACTATCTTCTGAAGCCCGTCTCGGCCGAAGCCCTTGCCCGCGCGCTCCACCGCGTCACGCGCCGCGGCGCCGATTCCGTTCCGTATGAGTCCGTGCTGAAAGCCCTCAAGGATGCCGTCGGCGGCGCGCCGCAGCCCTATCCTTCCCGCATCGCATCGCGCGTGGGAGAGCGCGTGCAGTTCATCGAGCTCGATCGCGTCACGCACTTCCTCGCCGAAGGCAAACTGACCTGGGCCGTTGCGAACGGAAAGAAACACATCGTCGATGAATCGATCGTCCAGCTCGAGGCCCGGCTCGATCCGGCGAAATTCCACCGCATTCACCGGGCTTATCTCGTGAACGTGAACCGCATCGCCGAGGTGGCTTCCTGGTTCGGAGGACGCATGAAGGCCCGCCTCAACGATGAGGCGAAGACCGAACTCCCCGTTGCGCGGGACCGCGTCCGCGGCCTCCGCGAGCGTCTCGGTTTTTGACAGTCTCTGAACCTTGTCAGTTTCTGAACCGTGTCAATGGCTAGCCGGGGCTTTTTCCGA